>CAYWKR010000135.1:0-5979 GCA_964458785.1 uncultured Bifidobacterium sp.
GAACCTGGGAAGCAAGGCAAATCTGGGGTTCCATCCTGAATAGCAGTCGCACCTTTGGTACCATGTGCCGTGATTTTATTTCACAACCTGAAAAAACAAAGGAACTGGTCTATCGTCATTTCGCCTGGTTAACCGCACTCCGGTACAGCATGCGTGAGAGCAGAGCCTGGGAAACGACCAGTAAGGTGTATAATGCCGAATACAAAGAATTTTATACCATTCCGGAAAAAGAATCCGATCTGCAAACAGAATTGGCTAACTATATTTCGCTCGAAGAACTGAGGTATATTCTGGGCACTAAAAACAAAGCAGCCCAGCTGTTGAGCATGCAATCGAAAACTTTGAAACAACTTCATTCCGATAAAGAACTGGACAACTATCAGTTTGTGGAAATACATAAAATGATTAAAGAATTCTATGAACACCAGGGACGAAGTGAACGCATTAAAAACTTTCCCTATCCCAGACAATTTGCAACCATTAATTCATTCTTTATCAAATTATTTTGCATCCTGTTACCTTTTGGTATGCTTAAAGAATTCGATAAACTGAATGATGGCATGACTGGTATTTTTAAAGGACATATGATTTGGCTCGTCATCCCCTTCAGTGTTTTAATCTCGTGGGTGTATACGTCACTCGAACAAGTAGGCGAGAGTACTGAAAATCCGTTTGAAGGAAGCGCCAATGATATTCCGATTTCCCAAATGAGCAGAACCATTGAAATAGATATGAGAGAAATGCTGGGGGAAAATGATTTGCCACCGGCTCTGCAACCAAAGAACAACATTATTCTGTGAGCATTCAGATAGTTATTAGATTGCTGTTAAATCCGACAAACATCCCGAGCCGCATCCTGCAACAAACATAAGAATAAAATAACTTACTTTTGAAACTGTATTTGACATTTCAATTGAAAAGAACAAGCACTTTCAATTTTTCAGCACTATTCTTCCTCCTGCTGTACCTCTTCAGTATCAGTCCGGCTATTCTGTTTCACCACCACCACAACCCTATTGTGGCCTATAACAAAGCCGGCCGTTGTGAAAAAGCCATTTATTATTCTGCGAAGAAAGGGTCCTGTAATCATCATCAGCATATTTCAAAGAAACCTGAAAAATGTTCCCTGTGCGACAACCATTCCCTTTCGGTACACACCCTTGTTAAACCCCATTATTTCTTTTTTCATTCCATTGTCTTTACCGAATACCCGGTTTTTCAGGAGGATATTCACCATGTTATCTGCAGGGAAATTCCGAACAAGGGCCCTCCTGCTGTTTAGTATTTTATTTTGATTCTGAATGCCGGTGATACTTCCGCCGGGATTTCTTCTATTCACATTAAAAACTAAACAATGAAAATAAAAACAACCTTATTAGGGTTTGCTCTGCTGTTTGCTATGCAAACCATGATGGCCCAATATAAAATTTCAGGCAGCATCCAGGACGAAAAAACAAAGGAACCTCTGGTGGGTGTTTCCATTTATATTACTGATCTTAAAACCGGTACCCTTAGTAATATGGAAGGGTATTACCAAATCGATAAAATAAAACCGGGACGATACCTGCTGGATATCAGTGCAGTGGGTTACAAGTCTATGGTGAAACAAATTACAGTGCGAAGTGACACCAGTATTCATTTTATATTGACCCCGTCGGTCAATGAATTGAATGAGGCCATTGTAACCGGAGTGAGTCGGTCTACAGAACTGAAAAAAAGTCCGGTTATTGTAAAAACAATCGACCGGACAACTATGATGCAAAACAGTGCCACCAACCTGATTGATGCGCTTAAAAATGTTCCGGGTATGAGTCAGATCAGCACGGGGGCATCCATCTCTAAACCTGTTATACGCGGCTTAGGGTACAACCGTTTAATTACATTAAATAACGGTATCCGGCAGGAAGGACAACAATGGGGCGATGAACATGGTATTGAAATGGATGAGTATGCCATTGATCGGGTTGAAATAGTAAAAGGTCCTGGTAGTTTGATGTATGGTTCAGATGGAATTGCCGGTGTTCTGAATTTTTTAGCCCCTAAATTCCCTTCCAAAGGGGATATCAAAACTCAGCTGATTTCGAATTACCAAAGCAATAATCAACTCATTGGTTATTCCCTTTCCAATACCGGTAATCAAAAAGGTATTCAGTGGCTGGGGCGTATGAGTACTAAATGGGCAGCAAATTATCAAAATGATAACGATGGAAAAGTACTGAATTCCGGGTTCAGGGAAATGGATGTGAGTCTGATGGGGGGTGTGAACAAAAGCTGGGGACATTCCCATCTAAGCATCAGTTCGTTTCAACAACAGTTGAATTTACCTGAAGGTGAAAGAGACAGTCTGGGGCGTTTCACCTTTGTGAATGCGCAAGGCGAGGAAGTAACTGCTACGTCTGCCGATTACAGTGGTTATAAAACCGGATACCCGCATCAGGACATTCATCATGTTCGGCTTTCTTCCAATAATTATTTCATCCTGCGGAAGGGCACCCTTCAGGCCGATTTTGGATTCCAAAACAACAAACGAAAAGAATTTGGCAACCCGGCAGACCCCAACGAAATTGATTTATACTTCGACCTCCGGACCATTAATTATTCTATCCGGTACCACGCCGAAGAAATCAAGGGATGGGAAACGTCGTTAGGTATTGGCGGAATGCAACAAAGCCATGTAAACAAGGGCGTTGATTTTTTAATTCCGGCTTACCAATTGTTGGATGCCGGTGCCTTTGTATACACACAAAAATCCTTCAGAAAATGCACCATTGCCGGAGGCGTTAGGCTGGATCTTCGTTCGGTTCGTTCCGAAGCATTGTATCTCGATAGTCTGGGCCAGGCGGTATCAGAACCGGATGCCTATTCGGAATTAAAATTTAGTCCGATTTCCAGAAGCTATGAGGGATTTTCAGGCAGCCTGGGTGTTTCCTATGCAATGAATACTTCTTCTACATTCAAATTAAATTTATCGCGGGGTTTCAGAGCGCCTAACATAGCCGAACTGGCTTCTAATGGACGCCATGAGGGTACCTTCCGGTATGAATTGGGCAACCCGCACTTGAAATCAGAAATGAGTCATCAAATCGATCTGGCTTATTTTCTGAATACTGAGCATATAACATTCGAATGCACCCCTTTTGTCAACTTTATTACACAGTATATTTTTGTTGAGAAACTTAAAAGTGTAACGGGGAATGATAGTATTCCGGATCCTTCGGATCCGGCACCGGCCTTTCAATATCGCTCCGGTACTGCGACGCTTCTGGGTGGTGAACTTTATTTCGATATTCACCCCCACCCGCTGGACTGGCTACACATAGAAAATTCATTTTCATTTGTTCAGGCTACACAAAAAAAACAACCCGATAGCTCAAGATACCTTCCCTTCATTCCGGCTCCGCGATACCGGGGAGAAATGAAAGCCGTTTTGAAACAGGCAGGGAATGCACTTTCTAACGCCTATATAAAATTTGGTATTGACTACGTTTTTGCGCAAAACAACTATTATGCGGCCTATGGTACCGAAACGGCCAGCTCATCGTATACTTTACTGAGTGCTGGAATAGGTACCAGCGTACGTTGCTTTAACCGGAAGGATTTTTTAGGTATTTATATTCAGGGCGATAACCTGGCCAACACGGCCTATCAAAACCATTTGAGTCGTTTGAAGTATGCACCTGAAAATATAGCCACCGGAAGAAAAGGAATTTATAATATGGGCCGAAGTATCAGTGTGAAAATGATTGTTAGTTTGTAAGGCGGGTAAATTTATCAGTTCATGTTCCCGTGGTTTTTTATGTAAGGCCTTCAACATAAAAATTATCCTGCACTCATTCTCTTGGTACATATTCAGGCGCTGGTTTCTCATACTGCCATAGCCGGACTGCATCTGCCGTTTCTTCAGATGAGTTCGTAGAAGCAGATAGAAAATTACATGTCTTTCAAGGTCCCCGATTCCTGATTCCTGAACATGTTTGATCCGATGAAGCTTACAGATAAAAATCATCTGCCCGTTTATTTCGTTTATCGATGAATTTGCAATGGCAACAAACACAAACACTTAGCTGTATTATTGTATATCCAAATGAAGCATTTGTTTTCCCGGAATAGTATCGTTTTACTGCTGTGCATTTTAACCGGCATAGTATTTTTCTTCCGTTATGGTAAAGAGTACAATATTCTTCATGGCGATGCGCTGGGATATTATTCCTACTTACCGTCTGCATTCATCTATCACAATTTTACATCGATTGAAGTATTACCCGAGCATAAAAATATTCCGGGCGATATCAGGGAATATTTTCACCGAAACCTGAGTGAAAATAAAAGGAGCCCAAAAGGATATTATATTAATCAATACACCTATGGTATTGCACTGATGGAACTACCCTTTTTTGCCATAGCTCATAGTATTGAATGGCTTCGTGGCGGGGAAGCGAACGGATACAGTTTGTTATATAAAAACATGATCCGGTTTTCAGGTTTTATGTATCTGTTGATCGGATTGCTGTTGTTATATGATGTACTTCGAAAATACTTCCGGGATCGTTCAAGTATGGGATGTATTGCACTATTACTGATTGGAACCAATCTTTTCTGGTTTACCTTTTTTCAGGGAGGCATGGCACATATCCCCCTCTTCTTCCTCTATGCACTTCTCATTTATTTATCGCAGCAGCTCTATCAAAACACAAGGAGTATTCATTTCTTTCTGGTTTCACTGGTTTGTGGACTGATTACAGTGATCCGGCCCAGCGATGTGCTTTGCATTTTAATTCCTTTGCTATTTGGAATACGCTCGGTGAATGATGGAATTACCCGAATACAATTTATTAAAAATCATGTGCGCCAGGGGTTGCCGGTAGCACTAGGCTTTATTCTTCCCATTTTACCGCAACTTATTTTTTGGAAGATGTATGCCGGAAGTTTTTTGTACGATAGTTATGTGAATCAGTCGTTCGATTTCCGCCATCCTAAAATTATAGAGGGGCTATTTGGTTTCAGTAATGGCTGGTTAGCCTATACACCCCTGATGTTTTTCGCTTTGTTTGGCATGCTGCGCTATAAAAAAACCGGAGCCATTTTTTTACCTCTTCTGATCATTCTACCACTGTATGTCTATATTATTTATTCGTGGTTTTGTTATACCTATATCAACGGATTGGGATCCAGGCCCATGATTCACATGTATCCGCTGCTGGCATTTCCGCTGGCGGCTTCGCTGGAATACATAGCAGAACGGAGTATCTGGATTCGGAGTATCGCCTGGTTTATCATTTCATTTTTTGTTTTTATAAATCTCTCTTACAGTATTCATGCGGCTACCGGAGATTTACGCAGCGAGCAGTCGAACTATGTCTATAATTTTGGTATTCTGTTTAAAAAGAATTTGAATTATCAGGATCTGGTGGTTTTAGATGTAGAAGAAAAACAACCGGATGAAAACAAACTGACCCGTTCGATCCTGTTAGCCCGTAAACCATTTGATGAACAGCCCGACGGGATATTGAAAGTGCAGGATGCTGAATACCCGGATGTGGCATTGGTTGATACGTTGGACAAACCCATCATAGCCGGAAAAACATATGTAAAAGTCAGTTTGCGATGTAATTCCCCTGAAGCGCAACGGGATATGTACCGTAATCAGTTGTTGGTACTGGAAATAAAACGAGGAGACAAAAGTATCGTTTGGAAGAGCATCCGGATTAATAATAAAATAGGGAAAGCCACCCTGAAAGATGGAATTCATTTACTGGATATATTCAATGGAATATGGGGCTATGTGTATTATTATATCAAAATTCCTGAAGAAGTAAAAACCGGCGATCGTATTCATGCCGGTATATGGAATCTTCCGAGAGGACCCCTTTGGATTGATGATATTCAACTGGAGCTTTGTTATTTTAAATAAAACCATACAGGATACAATGTACCTCCTGCACCTTACGACATGTTTATAGCATACTTGAGAACGTAGTG
>CAYWKR010000136.1:0-5943 GCA_964458785.1 uncultured Bifidobacterium sp.
CTGATCTCCTCCGATCCGGAAATTATGCCTGCTGCCCTGGCTGCCCTGGCTGCATCATCTGCCTTGGCTGTATCCGATGTTCCTATTGAAGATATCATTTCTGAAGTTCGTGTTTCCCGCATCAACGGACAGTTTGTGATTAATCCTACCCGTACACAAATGAAAGAAACGGATATGGACTTCATCATTGCTGCCACCGAAAAGAATATCATGATGGTGGAAGGAGAAAGCAAGGAATGTAGCGAAGCGGATCTGGTGAAGGCCATTGAAATTGGTCATGAAGCCATAAAAATTCAGATACAGGCGCAGAAAGAATTATGGGAAATGTGTGGTTCACCTGCTAAGCGTGAATACACCAAACCATACAGTAACGAAGAATTGAATCAGAAAATCCGGACACTCGCTTCAGACCGTATTTATGCCATTGCCCGCTCTGCTTCTGCCAAGAAAGAAAGAGGAGAAGCCTTTAAAGCACTCGGTGCCGAAGTAGTGGAATCGTTGGGTGAACTCAGCGACGAAGATGCAGGCCTGGTGGGTATGTATCTGCATGATCTGGAAAAGGAGATCATCCGGAATATGATGCTCGACGATAAAATCCGGCTCGATGGTCGCGCGCTCGATGTAGTTCGGCCCCTCGATATGGAAGTGAATCTTCTTCCTTCCCCTCACGGTGTTTCGCTCTTCACCCGTGGTGAAACCCAATCGCTGAGTACCGTTACATTAGGTACCCCCGAAGATGAAAAACTGATTGAAGATGCCGAAGTGAGTGAGTACACCAGCTTTTACCTGCATTATAATTTTCCTCCCTTCTCTACCGGTGAAATTAAACCGATGCGTGGTCCGGGACGGCGTGAAGTTGGCCACGGAAATCTGGCGCAACGCTCACTGAAACAGGTTTTACCCGTAAAGGAAAAATTCCCTTATACCATCCGTATTATTTCCGATATCCTTGAAAGTAACGGTTCATCATCTATGGCTACGGTATGTGCCGGCTCTCTGGCCCTGATGGATGCCGGTGTTCCGGTACCTAAACACGTAGCCGGTGTGGCCATGGGTCTGGTTTCACGCGAAGACGGGAAATGGGTGGTTTTAACCGATATTTTAGGCGATGAAGACCACCTTGGTGATATGGACTTTAAAGTAACCGGTACCCGTGATGGTATTTGTGGTATTCAAATGGATATTAAAGTAGATGGTTTAAGCATGGATGTGATGATGCAGGCCTTAGAGCAAGCCCGTCGCGGACGAATGCATATTCTCGATGCCATGTATACCTGTATGCCTCAGCATCGTGAAGACCTGAAACCACACGCTCCTCGAATGGAGTTTTTGGTGATCGACAAAGAATTTATTGGTGCCGTAATCGGGCCGGGTGGTAAAATTATTCAGGAGATACAACGTGAAACCGGAACCACCATTACGATTGAAGAAGTGGAAAACCGTGGTGAAGTGAGTATATTCTCGAAACAGAAAGAAGGACTTGATAAGGCGGTGGCCTGGATCAAGGGAATTGTCCAGGTTCCGGAAATTGGTGCAACCTATGAATCCACAGTAAAATCCATCATGCCATTTGGCGCCTTTGTTGAATTCATGCCAGGTAAACAAGGCTTGCTTCATATTTCAGAAATCAGTTGGCAGCGACTGGAAAGTATGGACGGTGTTTTCAAGGAAGGCGATAAAGTGACTGTGAAACTCACCGGAACCGATCCGAAAACAGGAAAATTCAAATTCTCCCGTAAGGTGTTACTGCCCAAACCACAAGCCAATTAATGTGTGCATCGTTCTAAAAATAACAAATCGCCTTCGGGCGATTTTTTTTGTGCCTGAAGTAGGCTAAAGCGATAAAATTCTCTTAAAATTTTTCTATGAAACTCGGTTTTTGCTCATTAAATTTGCCCCACTCCGGTTAACGCCGGAACCCAGCTATTCATGATTGCATCACTGACCCAAAGGCAACGAATTCATCCGCATAAACTGCTCATGTGGATAGCTATTTGCAGCATCTGTATGATGTTCGCCGGGTGGACCAGTGCAGTCATGGTCCGGAAGGCCCAGGGAAACTGGTTACATTTTCAGCTGCCACTCGCTTTCAGCATTTCAACTGCAGTCATCCTGTTGAGCAGTGTATCCATGTACTTTACAGTAAAAGCTTTTAAGAAGCGTCAGTTCAGTACCTATAAATCGCTGATCACCATTACAGCTTTGGCGGGTGTATTGTTTGTGTTACTTCAGGCTTACGGATTTTATCAGATGACACAATCGGGCATTACACTTGAAAGCAATGGCGAAGGTGTTTCCGGAAGCTTTGTTTACGTAATTGCCGGTGTACATATAGCACATGTACTGGGCGGAGTGATTGCTTTGCTGATCACTTTTTTAAAAGCCCGCTTTCAGAAGAAAGTGAAGGTATACAGCAGTACCGGACTTGAAGTGCTGGCCACCTACTGGCACTTCGTCGATGCATTGTGGATTTATCTGTTCCTGTTTTTTTTATACAATCAAATTTAAACGAATAAACGCATGAGTTCAGTAGCATTAGAAAGCAATAAAAAAGTGTGGGGTGGCGGAAGAAGTCCGTTTAACCTGAGTTATGGCAAGGTGATGATGTGGTACTTCCTAATGAGTGATGCCTTCACTTTTGGCGCCTTCCTGATTTCATACGGAACCACGCGCTTTTTCAGTTCGGTTTGGCCTGATGCCAATTCGGTATTCAAATCCTTCCCGTTTTGCGGCGATATGAATCTGCCCCTGATGTTTGTGAGTCTGATGACCTTTATCCTCATCATCAGTTCGGTAACCATGGTACTGGCGGTACATGCTGGACATTGTCGCGATAAGCAAGGTGTCATCAAGTGGATGTTATGGACTATCGTAGGTGGTTTAGCGTTCCTGAGTTGTCAGGCCTGGGAATGGACCCACCTGCATCATCACGATGCCTGGTGGGGAGCCTTCCGCAATGGCGCCGGTAGCGAATTCCTGCCTCATTTCTTCAAGCATAATGTAGACCCCGCTTTATTTGCGGCAGATGGCGCCAACGCAGCGCATAAATTTTTCAACTTCTTCTTTACCATTACCGGGTTTCATGGTGCACACGTAGCCTCCGGGGTGGTACTAAATATCATCATCCTCCTGAACACCATCAATGGTACTTATGAACGCAGAGGACATTACGAGATGGTAGAAAAAGTAGGATTGTACTGGCACTTTGTAGATCTGGTTTGGGTATTTGTATTCACCTGCTTCTACCTTCTTTAATTAATTAACTATTCAAATAAAATCTGTATATGGAATTCAGTCATTATGAAGGCGATCAGTCGGCACTCTATTCGGGAGAGCATCACATGGATGCAAAGAGCCCGGAGAGTAAATCGAAAGTGAAGAATATTATTAAAGTAACCGGTATTCTGACCGTGGTTACCATTGTGGAAGTTGGACTTGGTTTATACGGACACAGTGTGGGTATGCCCAAATGGCTCATCAATACCTTCTTTATTTTATTAACCCTTTTTAAAGCTGGTTATATTGTAAAAGTATTCATGCACCTCGGTGATGAACTGAAAAACATGATACTGACCATTCTGATTCCGCTTACCCTGTTCTTCTGGTTTATTCTGGCCTTCCTTTGGGACGGATCCTTCTGGTTATGGATCAACCATGCGTTCGGAATCCGTTAATCTGTCCATTAAAAATCCAATCCCTGTCTGCTAGGCAGGGATTTTTTTTACCCCCTTTACATGAAATTTCAGGTCGATATTCAGGTTCCTGAACCGGAAACAAAGATTGCCCATCATCATAAACTGGCACTCTATGGTTCCTGTTTTACCGAACATATGGGCCGTTTTCTGAGCAGGAACAAATTCGGCAACCTGGAAAACAGCCACGGAATTATGTTTAACCCACTCAGTATTTGCAAAAGTTTGAATGACTGTGTGCAACAAAAAACATATACCCCCAACGACCTCTTCTATTTGAACGAGTGTTGGAATAGTTGGCATCATCACAGCGACTTTTCCGACCCTGACCCCCAGGAGGCATTGCATCGCATCAACTCATCGATCCGTGCCCATCATTTGTTTTTAAAAAAAGCAGATTGGATACTCATTACCTTAGGTTCGGCTTTTGCGTATTATCATGAAGAAGAACAATTTATAGTTGGCAATAATCACCGTGCACCGGCTAATCAATTCAGAAAAGAACTGCTGACCGTTGATGATATGCTGGACGCTTTATTGAAAACCAAACAACAGTTAATTCAATTCAATCCCAACCTGAAAATCATTTTCACTATCAGTCCGGTCCGTCATATTCGTGACGGGGTGATTGAAAACAACCGAAGTAAGGCACGGCTCATCGAACTGGTTCATGCTTTTCCCGGTAGTTATTATTTTCCTGCTTACGAATTGGTAGTGGATGTTTTACGTGATTATCGTTTTTACGATGTGGATCTGGTACATCCGAATTATCAGGCTACCGCTTATGTATGGGAAGTCTTTACACAACACTATATCGACCCTGTTGCTTTTCCTGTAATGGAGAAGGCCGAACAAATTTATAAAGCACGGCACCATCAGGCACGAAATGGCGGAAGCCAGGCTCATGCCCGGTTTATGAAAGAACATCTTTCTCTTTGTATGGAGCTCAAAATGGCATACCCTTATATTGATCTGGATGAAGAGATACAGTATTTTCAGTTATGATCACACAGTTGGAATTAGGCGAATTTTTAAATCAACGTGAACAACACCCTGTGCTGGATGTACGTACGCCCGCCGAATTTGAACAGGGGCATATTGCGGGTGCAATCAATTTTCCGATTTTCAGTAACGAAGAGCGGGCCATGGTGGGTACCTGTTACAAACAAGAAGGAAGAAAGCAGGCCGTCAGGCTTGGGTTTGAACTCATTGGAAACCGATGGAAAGATTTTTTGGTTTCAGCTGAAAATATTCTGAACGAACAAAAACTGGAGGCTCCTGTATTGGTGCATTGCTGGAGGGGAGGTATGCGCAGTGCTTCTATGGCCTGGGCCCTGAATCTGTATGGAATAGACGTGGCATTACTTAGGGGAGGCTATAAAGTATACCGGCAACGGATGCTTGAACTGAACCAACAGGTCTATCCATTTATTATACTCGGAGGGAAAACAGGCAGTGCTAAAACCGAAACCCTTCATGCCTTACGCGAAGCAGGCGAACAGGTTATTGATCTCGAAGCATTGGCGCATCATCAGGGATCATCCTTTGGTTCTATGGGAAACCCTTATCAACCTTCACAGGAACAATTTGAAAATCATCTGGCCGAAGAATTAAGCAAGATGAATTTATCAAGAAGAATCTGGCTTGAAAATGAAAGTGTAGGAATTGGAAAACGAATCATCCCCAAAGAAATATTTCGGCAGATGCGGGAAGCCCGGGTTATACAAATCGAACTACCCTATTCCGAACGTCTGGAATTTCTGAATAATACCTATGGGAAACTGGATCCGGAATTCCTGACCACTTCGGTATTGAAAATCAGCAAACGTCTGGGACCGAATGAAACCAAACTTAGTGTTCAGGCTATTGCTGAAAACAGAATAGAAGATTTTATCAAACAGGTACTGGTATATTACGATAAAACCTATGAGCGCAGTGTATCGAATCGTTTGCCTGAAACAGTATATTCGCTTCCGTTGAATACACTGAATCCCGTTGAAAATGCAAAGGCTGTATTACAACTGGCCAATCAAATACGATAATCATTCACAAAACCATTAGTTACTCATGCAGGAAACTGAAATCAAACTCACTCAATATTCACATGGCGCCGGTTGCGGATGTAAAATTTCTCCTTCTGTACTGGACCGTATCCTCCATTCATTTCAACCACAGGTACCCGACCCTAAATTATTGGTTGGAAATGATACCCGGGATGATGCTGCGGTTTATGATCTCGGTAACGGAGATG
>CAYWKR010000137.1:0-5931 GCA_964458785.1 uncultured Bifidobacterium sp.
CATGCTGATTTCCCAGAATTATGATGCCATGCAAAAAATGGGAGTGAAACTAACCCCGGAAATGATTTACAGTATCAATCAGAGTTCACTGAAAGATGCCGTGGTTCACTTCGGAAGCGGCTGTACCGGTGAAATGATTTCCGATAAAGGATTACTGATCACTAATCACCACTGCGGTTATGATGCTATCAGTAAGGTGAGTACCGTTGCCAACAATATTCTGATTAACGGATTCATGGCGAATACCCTGCAAGACGAAATTCCCTGCAATGGCCTCTCGGTGCGATTTTTATACCGGATCGAAGATGTTACCGAGCAGGTGAAAAAATATATCGGGAATGCTTATGGTAAGGACGTAGAGACCCGGTTTGAAGAAATTTCCAAAACCATTTCAAAGGAAGCTTCAGAAAACAAAGCCTATGAATGTGATGTGAAATCGTTTTATGGTGGGAATAAATACTATTTGTTTGTGTACCAGCGATTCACCGATATCAGACTCGTTTCTACCCCACCGGAAAGTCTGGGCAAATTTGGAAAAAATACCGACAACTGGATGTGGCCTCGCCATACCTGCGATTTTTCTATGTTCAGGGTTTATTCCAATAACGAAAACAAACCGGCTTCGTATTCGGTAAACAACAGACCCTATGTACCCAAACACCATTTGCCGGTATCGATGAAAGGGATACACGAGAACGATTTCACTATGATTATGGGTTACCCCGGTCGTACCACCCGTTACCTCACCTCGTATGGTGTGGATCTGGCCATTCAGATTTCAAATCCATCGATCGTTAAAATCCGTGAAAAACGTCTCGATATCATGCGGAAGGAAATGGATAAGGATATGGCCGTTAACCTGCAATATGCTTCCTCCTATGCTTCGGTTGCTAATTACTGGAAGTATTATATCGGACAGACCGAGCAGCTGAAAAACCTGAATATTTATGCTAAAAAACAACAGGAAGAAGAAGAATTCAGCCGATGGGCCGAAACCCGGAAAGAATACCGTAAAATTCTTCCTGACTTTCAAAAAGCCTATGCAGATTATATGCCTTATGCACGACATGCCATGTATTACAGAGAAGCCTTCATGGCACCCGATCTGATGAAGATGGCAGCGGCTTTCGAACCAATAACCAAAGCCATGGATGCCGAAGTCAGCGATGATTCGCTGAATGTTCTTTGTCAGAAATTACGTACCACGCGAAAAGGAATGCTGGGACAAATCAATACCGAACTCGATAAAAATGTATTGGCAGCCCTGCATCTGATGTACTATCAGGATGTACCTAAAGCTCAACACCCTGCCGCTTTCGCTGAACTCTTTGACCGATATGGGGAGGAAGACTGGGGCCGGACCTTTGCCAATTTTGCAGAAGATCTGTATCACCGTACGGCGTTGCTTGACAGTGAGCGCTTCGAACGCTTGTGTACTGCCGAGAATATCGAACGCCTGTTGAAAGATCCTGCTATTTCTTATGCCCTGGATGTAGTGAAGAATTATAAAACCAATTACGAGCCCAAAATCAACGAATTCGGATACGAAATGTTTGAACTGAACCGGGCCTATCAGGGTGCTTTAATGGAAAAGAACAGTAGTACCCTCATGTATCCCGATGCCAATGCTACCATGCGTTTAACCTATGGTAAAATCAAAGCGTATGCACCAAAAGATGCTGTAGCCTTTAAATATTATACCCTTGCCGACGGATTACTTGAAAAATATAAACCCGGCGACGAAGAATTTGATCTGGAACCCCGTATCGTGGATCTGTTGAAACGGAAAGAATTCGGAACCTATGAAGATAAAGACCTGGGGGGGCTGGTTACCTGCTTCATTACCGATAATGATATTACCGGTGGGAACAGTGGTAGTCCGGTAATGAATGCAAATGGCGAGTTTATCGGTATCGCTTTCGATGGAAACTGGGAAGCCATGAGTGGTGATATTGCCTTCGATACCCGCTTCAAGCGAACCATTTGTTCCGATGCCCGCTATATTTTCTGGGTGGTTGATAAAGTGCTGGGTGGACATCGTCTGCTCGATGAAATGACCCTGAGAAATTAATACTCCATCTGCAACTTCTTTTGGCATTTTGTTAATGCTGTTGAATACGCATGACTTCTCCTTTATTTTTAATCTGAAAAACTGCAAACATGAAAAAGTTTAAAAAATTTTTATGGGGCTTTGCCATCGTACTGCTGGTTCTGCTCACCATAGCTGCCATTATGAAAAAGGATTATTGTATCGAACGAAAAGTAACACTGCATTATCCTGAACCCAAAACCTTTACGTACCTGCGCTATTTACGATCGGCTACCGACTGGAGTCCATGGGAACATAAAGACCCAAAAATGAAATCGGAATATATTGGCTCCGATGGCTACCCGGGTGTAACCCATAAATGGGATGGCAATGATCAGGTAGGAAAAGGTGAACAGGAAATTAAAAGTATTGATACCGTAAATCGCAGAATCGATAGTGAACTCCGATTCGAAAAACCCTGGGAAGCAGTGAATCGTACCTACCTGATTACAAAGGACCTGGGAAATGGAAATACCGAAGTCACCTGGGGCTTTACCGGCTCCATGCCTTATCCTATGAATATCATGATACCGTTTTTAGGTATGGATAAATACGTAGGAAAAGATTTTGAAGATGGACTGGCCAAACTAAAAACCGTGCTGGAAAGTTATAACTAATGGCATACGATATTGACCTGGCCCAACGTATTGCTTCTGTTCTGGATGAAGAAAAGACTGTATACGCCGAAAAGAAAATGTTTGGCGGTGTTGCGTTTATGATATCCGATAAAATGTGTGTGGGCGTGTCGAAAAACCAAATGATGTTAAGAACACTCGATGAAGAATATGAACACGTGCTTCAGTTGCCATTTGTTCAGCCCATGGAATTTACCGGCCGCCGGATGAACGGATTTGTATTCATTCAACCCGACGGATTAAAAACGAAGCAACAAATAAAAAAATGGGTTTCCTATGGTTTGGAATTTGGCAAGCATGGCATCGTAAAAAGTAAAATCAACAAAACAAAAAATATAAAAAAATAAATCCCATGATGGAAAAAATGTCGGCAACAACCAATGCCTTAAATTGGTTCGAAATTCCCATGACAGATGTTCAACGGGCAAAAACCTTTTACGAAACCATTTTTGACGTTACGATGGAACAAATGGACATGATGGACATGAACATGTTGATGTTCCCTTCACAAGCCCCCCATTCCGGCGGCGCCCTCGTGAAAAGTAATTACCATACGCCTTCCGATAAAGGCAGTATCATTTACCTGAACGGTAATCCGGATCTGCAACAGGTTTTGGATCGCATCGAAGCAGCCGGAGGCAAAATCATCATGCCTAAAACTCAAATTTCTCCTGAAATCGGATACATGGCTTTCTTCATGGATAGTGAAGGAAATGCAGTAGCACTCCATTCCGGAAACTAATTCATGCACGCATGCTTAAACAGGTTGCTTTATGGTAACCTGTTTTTTTATTCTTCCCTTTTTACATCGGATCAGGTAGCCAGTTTTTCATCTGCTCTTGTAATAAACGGGCCTGTTCTTCGGCGGCTTCGGCAAAATCGGTTCCATTTGAAGCATATAAAATCTGCCGGCTCACATTCACTAAAATCCCAACATCTTCATTCATTCCATGGCGGCTCACTTCATCCAGACTGCCTCCCTGGGCACCTACTCCGGGAATCAGCAAAAAATGTCCGGGTACCCATTGCCGTATCTGTTTCAGTTGTTCGGCCTTGGTCGCCCCCACCACAAACATCAGGTTTCCGGTATGCCCCCAGGTACTTACTTTCTGCAACACCTTCAGATATAAGGGTCCTTCACCACTTTCTGTAAATTGAAAATCGAAGGCCCCTTCATTCGATGTCAATGCCAACACAATGGCCCATTTCCCATCAAACTGCAAAAAGGGTTCCACACTGTCTCTTCCCATATACGGCGCCACGGTAATACTGTGAAACGAAAGCTGTTCGAAAAAAGCCTTCGCATATTGGGTACTGGTATTGCCAATATCGCCGCGTTTGGCATCCGCTATGGTAAACTGACCGGATGGAATATAGGCCAGGGTTTTCTCCATCGCCTGCCATCCCTTCACACCCTGCGATTCATAAAAAGCGGTGTTCAATTTATAACTAACGCAATAAGCCTGAGTGGCATCAATTATAGCCTTATTAAAACTAAATACCGGGTCTTCTTCCCTCAGCAAATGGGCCGGAATTTTTTTTATATCCGTATCCAGTCCCACACATAAATACGATTTCTTCCGGCGGATTTGTTGAATCAATTCCTCTCTGTTCATACCCTCGTCTTAAGCGGTGATTTCCACAATGCGGGTTGGTTCCAGATTGGCATTCCGTAACGAGATCTGACGGGCTACCTGCTGCGCCACTTCTTCAAACGCTTTTTTCGAAACAGAATCTCCCGAAAGATAGGCCGGCTTTCCTTCATCACCTCCTTCCCTGATGGGAATAGCAATGGGTATCTCACCCAGGAATGGCAATTCAAAACGGTCAGCCAGTTTCTTCCCTCCCCCTTGTCCAAATAAATGATATTTTTTTCCGGGTAATTCTTCCGGACTGAAATACGCCATATTCTCTACTATACCCAGCACGGGTACTTTAATCTGCGGACCATCAAACATCATAATAGCCTTCCGCGCATCGGCCAGTGCTACTTCCTGTGGGGTGGTCACAATCACTGCTCCGGTTACAGGTATGGTCTGCACCATGGTCAGATGAATATCGCCGGTACCGGGTGGCAAATCAATCACCAGGTAATCCAGTTCTTCCCATAAAACATCGCTTACAAACTGTTTAATGGCACTGCTGGCCATAGGCCCACGCCATACCACCGCCTGTTTGTCGTCGATCAGTAAACCAATGCTCATGGCTTTAATCCCCATCACTTCAATGGGTACTATCATGCCTTTGCCATCTAAGTCTTTCATTAAAGGCCGCTCTCCCCGTATCCCCAGCATAATGGGTATGGAAGGACCATAAATATCGGCATCCATTAAACCCACTTTAGCCCCTTCCTTCGCCAAAGCCAACGCCAGATTCACCGAAACGGTTGATTTTCCAACCCCTCCTTTACCACTTCCTACAGCAATAATATTTTTTACCTGTGGCAATAGCATACGGCTGTCTTTCCGGTTACTGTTTACCCGTGAAGTAAACTCTACAGTCACCACGGCTTCCTTGTCAACCAATAAGCGAATGGCATTCTCACAGGCCATACGCATGTGGTCTTTGAGCGGACAAGCCGGTGTGGTGAGTACCAATGTAAACGATACCTGCTTTCCGTTGATCTGCAGGTTTTCTATCATATTCAGGGTTACCAGATCCTTGCCTAAATCAGGCTCCTGCACCTGGGCCAGCGCCTGCATTACCTTATCACGATCGAGCATATTCAAATGAATGTTAAAAAGAGGGCCAAAGGTAACTACAAATAAGCGATATAGCCCTTTTCGTTTAGATTTGCCCCGTGAAGAAACTCCTGCTTTTCCTCCTCATCGCTTTCAGTATGCATCCGGCAAAAGCACAGTTCGGATTCGATAAGAAAGTAGAGTTAACCGGGGTAGTGATGAGCGCCGACAGTCTACGGTACCTTCCTTATGTTACGGTTCTTCTTCCCACACAAAACCGGGGAACTATGACGTCCGAAAAAGGCGTTTTCAGTATTATTGTCAATAAAGGCGATACCCTTGAATTTCGTAGTATCGGATTTCGGAAAAAACGCTATGTAGTACCTCCCAATTTAGAAGGTAACCGGTATTCGGTGATACAACTCCTTACACAGGATACCTTCTATCTGGCCACCACCATCATACGGCCCCATGTTTCGCAGGCCGAATTCGAACGCGATTTCAAAAAACTCTATATCCCCGACGA
>CAYWKR010000138.1:0-5899 GCA_964458785.1 uncultured Bifidobacterium sp.
TCTGACCATAGGTGGCTGGATCCCTTATACCACCACCTTTGCCAATTTTTCTACCTCCAGGGTATATGATCAGATTCGTCAAAGCATTGCGTATAGCGGAAAGAATGTAAAAATTTGTGCATCCCATGCCGGTCTGACCTTAGGTGAAGATGGCGCCACTCATCAGGTACTGGAGGATATTGGAATGATGAAGATGCTTCCCGGTATGACTGTGATTGTGCCTTGCGATTTTAATCAAACCAAAGCAGCCACCAAAGCGATAGCACAATATGAAGGCCCTGTTTATCTTCGTTTCGGACGCCCGAAATGGCCCAATTTTACACCGGAAAATATTCCGTTTGAAATAGGAAAAGCACAGGTGATTCATGAAGGAAAGGATGTAAGCATCTTTGCATGCGGACATATGGTTTGGGAAGCCATGAAGGCGGTGAAGCAACTGGAAGAAGAAGGAATTTCCTGCGATCTGTTGAATATTCATACCATCAAACCACTCGACGAAGAAGCAATTGTTCGTTCTATTCGTAAAACCGGTTGCATTGTATCGGCCGAGGAGCATCAACGTAATGGCGGACTGGGTGATAGTATTGCTCAGTGCGCATCACGACATCAGGCCTGTCCACAGGAATTTGTGGCCGTAAATGATACTTTTGGTGAAAGTGGAAAACCGGCTGATTTATTGGTGAAATATGGTTTAACCTCCGATGCCATTGTGCAAGCTGCGCGCAATGTGCTGCAACGCAAGAAGGCACTTTAACCGATAATTTTCAGGATTTAACATCTCCTTACGGTGTGAATAGACCGACAGGAATAGTTTTGCCACTATGTTATTCCGCTGGTGTTTGTATTCTCTTTTCCTAACGCTGTTTCTCCCGTTGAATGTATGGGCAGGGAATGGCAGTGAAGAGAACCGTGCCTTTCGCCGGAACCCAACGAAGGAATATTTGAATCAGTTATATACGCAGTTTCATTTTGGAAAATCGAACCGGATTTCTTTCGACGCTTTTGAAGAAGCCTGTATTGGCTATGCCAACCTGATTGAAACGGGTCTGCTTCGGGAGGGGGCCCTGCTGAGTATTTGCGATTTGAGTTTGTCGAGTAACCTGCCCCGGTTCTGGGTGCTGGATGTAAATTCCCGAAAGGTACTTTTTAACACCCTGATGGCACATGGTATGAACAGCGGGGAAGAATACGCTACTTCTTTTTCCAATATACCTGAATCGCATCAGAGTAGCCTGGGTTTTTACCTGACCGCTGAAACCTATCAGGGTACGAATGGATATTCGTTGAAACTAAACGGAATCGATGAAGGGTATAACGATAAAGCCGCAGAACGGGCTATCGTAATGCATGGAGCATCGTATGTGAGTACCGAATTTGCACGAAGCAATCAGCGAATAGGTCGTAGTCATGGTTGTCCTGCCTTACCGGTGGAATACAGCGATAAAATAATTTCCAAATTACAGGAAGGCCATTGCCTGTTCATATATTACCCCGACAGGCATTATCAGGCACAATCGTACTGGCTGAATCGGGTACCCGAAAAGAGTTTACTGACACTGGTCAATCGTTCAGATGAGGGGTCTGCCGAATGCAGCAAAGAAAATGCCTTTTGTGAAGAGCCAGTATTATTGAAAAAGCCCAGAGGAACTGTCACCACGATTACCGTACTACAGGAGAATCGGCATGGAGAAATTACCGATACCTTACGTGTACATTAAGCCCTTGATGTTTTAGTATATTTGAGGGCTTGGCAACCCTCATATTCATTTTTTATCTTGCTCTGGCCTGTGTGGCCATCCACTATTCTGGCATTCATCGTCAGAGTGGTTTTTCTGCCAGGGTCTGGATGACTCTTTTTGTTTTGAAAGTATTGGCCGGATGTTGTAATCTGTACTTTCATTATCAGAACATAGTAAATAACGACATTTACTTCTACTATCTGCAGTCGATGCAGGAACTGAATGAAGCCACTGTTCATCCGGGAGTTTTTTTACGAAACTGGCTTTTTAACTGGGGCGATTTTGCAGGCGGATATAACCTGTTCGGAACCGGAGCCATGCCTTATTGGTCTGATATAGGTGTGTTACTGCACACTAAATTCATGACCCTTGCCAATATTCTTTCGTTTGGGCATCTGTATACGAATATCATTTTCTATAACCTGATTTACTTTACAGGAATGTATTGTCTGTATCGTGTTTTTTATCAGATTCAACCACATAAAAAACTTCTTCTTCTGGCAGGTATATTTTTTATTCCTTCAGTTTTATTCTGGTGCAGTGGTATTCATAAAGATGGCTGGGTAATTGCTTCCATTGGAGTGATATTATTCAGTACGCAACAACTTTTAAACCGTTACCGCTTGAGGTATCTGCTGACCCTTTTATTCTCCTTTCTGATTCTGTTTGTCATCCGGTATTTTGTCTTTCTGGTCTTTGTACCCTTTTATGTCTTCTGGTTGTTTTCGGTTCGTTTTCATCCTAAACCGCTCTTCATCCTGGGACTTATGCTCACAGGATTTTTTCTCCTTTGGGGATTAAGTATTTGGGTACCTTCCTTCGATTTGTGGGGAATGGTGGTAGCCAAACAACAGGAATATTTTAAGCTGAAAGGATATTCCGATATGCAGACACCGGTATTAACAAACCACTGGCGCTCCTTCCTTCAAAACCTGCCTGTTTCGCTGGATCATGTTTTTCTGCAACCCCACATTCATCCCGGTATGGCGCTCAAGTATGTAATTGCTTCACTGGATGCTTTGTTGATTTGTCTTATCAGTTTGTTTGCCTTAGTATTCTTTCAGCGGCCCGCACAGGAACAAGCCATGTTTGTTTATTCCTTTCTGGCCTTCTCCCTGTTCATGTATTTGTTTATCGGGTTCACTATTCCGAATTGCGGTGCGCTGGTTCGCTACAAAAGCGTTTTCACAGCCTGCTGGATTCCGCTCCAGTTGTTGTGTTGTGATATTCCTTTTTTAAGACGGTGGTACCGCTATCCCTGAAGGGAATTTATTTCATGCGGAACATTCCGTATTTCAGAATACAATAGATCGCACGGAACCCATCTTTCCAACCAATTTTTTTTCCTTCTTCGTAGGTGCGTCCATAATACGAAATGCCAACCTCATAAATTCGGATGCCTTTAATTCTTGAAATTTTGGCGGTGATTTCAGGTTCAAAACCAAAACGATTTTCCCGTAACGGGATGGCCTGTATTATTTCTCTTCGGAACATTTTATAACAGGTCTCCATATCGGTCAGATTCAGGTTGGTAAACATATTCGATAAACGAGTCAGGAACTGGTTACCGATGCTGTGCCAGTAAAACAAAATACGATGGGGTTTACCACCCATAAAGCGGGATCCATACACCACATCGGCAAAGCCCAGCAAGAGCGGCTTCAGTAAGATGCTGTATTCTTCGGGATCATATTCCAAATCGGCATCCTGGATAATAACAAAGTCACCACTGGCTTTTTGTATACCTGTGCGTATGGCAGCTCCTTTTCCCAGGTTCACTTCGTGCGAAAAAAGGGTGATGGGAAAATCAGGATGGCTTTCCTGATATTTTTGAATGGTAGCGGCCGTTTCATCCCGTGAGCAATCGTTTACAATAATCACTTCCTTCTCCATCTGTTCGGGCAACAGTACTGCCTTTACCTTATTCAGGATGCGGTGAATGGTAGCGGCTTCGTTATAGGCCGGAATTATAATGCTGAGTTTCATGACCGGTGCGCAAGATAATAATTTCTATTGCTTTACTTTGTGAAACAAAAAGATTATCATGAGTGAACGGGTAAAGGAATTCAACGAATATCGCAGCCGGATGAATGAAATCATTCTTTCGAAACAGAACAAGGTGATTGGCCGCTTGTTTAATCTCGATACCAACACCTATATGGAAGGAGCACTGGATGTGAAAACCAAGGAAATGCTGGGACTGGTAGCATCTATGGTACTACGTTGCGACGATTGCATTAAGTATCATGTTCAGCAATGCCACGAAAAAGGAGTGAATACCGAAGAGTTGTATGAAGTGTTTGCCATTGCCAATATCGTAGGGGGAACCATTGTGATTCCCCATACCCGAAGAGCGGCAGAATTCTGGGAAGAGTTACAGTCGGAATAAACTTATTTCAACAGGCTATTCATCGGGTATCCCATCTTCGGGGTACATGATTTTTGCAATTCAGTTGTACACTTTTTAAGGTATTAATCCCCGCTGCTTTTTCAACTCAAAGGCTATGGTGTATTTCAATAATGAACAGAACAAAGCAGGATTCAATGGTAATACATCGTTCTATTGTATTTGGCATAAGGCCGCAGAAAATTAAACCGAAAGAACAGTAGATTCTGACTTCTACACCAGATCAATTTCGAAATTCACCAGATCCACGAATTGATTTAAACGCGTAATAATCTGATCATTATCGATTTCTTTCAATCGTTGGGTGCCAAATTTTTCAACAACAAAACTGGCCATGGCCGAACCCACAATAATGGCGGTTTTCATATTCTCAAACGAAATATCCCGGGTACGGGCCAGATGGCCGATAAAGCCACCTGCAAACGTATCACCGGCTCCTGTCGGGTCAAACACTTCTTCGAGAGGCAAGGCTGGTGCAAAGAATACATGATGTTCGTGGAATAATAAGGCTCCATGTTCTCCCTTTTTAATAATCAGAAAACGGGGTCCCATTTGCATAATTTTCTGAGCGGCCTTTACCAACGAAAATTCGCCACTCAGTTGCCGGACTTCTCCATCATTTACCATCAACACGTCCACCAGTTTCAAGGTGTCCAGTAAATCGGGCAGGGCAATATCCATCCAGAAATTCATCGTATCCATAATGATGAGTTTGGGACGTTGTTTCAATTGCCCGATAATTTGTTTTTGAAGCGAAGGCATCAGATTGCCCAGCATCAGAAATTCGCACCCCTGATAACTGTCCGGTACGTTGGGATTAAATTTTTCAAGTACATTCAGGTCTGTCACCAGCGTATCGCGGGTATTCATGTCCATATGGTACTTTCCGCTCCAGAAGAACGATTTTTCATTGGCCAGAACTTCCACTCCGTCAAAAGCTACTCCACGTTGTTTCAGGGCCGAAATTTCTTCTTCAGGAAAATCACCACCAATAATGGATATCTGTTGAACTTCCGGAGTAAAATGCGAAGCACTCCATGCTGCATAAGTGGCCGAACCACCCACTATTTTATCGGTTTTTCCAAAAGGTGTTTCTATGGCATCGAAGGCCATGGTTCCTGCAATCACTAACGACATCTGAAATTAATTTTGGGGGCAAATGTATCCTGAACTTTCTGCTTGTTCAAACATACCACGAAGTATTTTAATCAACGATCATTCTTCCTTTAAAGCAACGACCGGATTTTGTTTGAACGGAATAAAAATATAATCCCGGTGTCCAGTGCATTATGGCCAGCGGGGTATTTGCACCGGTACTTCTTTTTATCACCATCCGACCGGTTGCATCCACGATTTCGATCGACAGGGGTTCATTCACTCCCAACCAACTCAGGTATCCGTTTTGAATATAAGGGGATATCAGCGGTTCTGCTCTGGTCTCGTTTACCGCATTTGGGGCCGTATTTATCCATACCGTGTCCGAAAAAACATCCTGCCATCCACAGGAATTGGTAGCGGTTAATGTGGCTATATACATACCCGCTGCAGAATAGGTATGGGTGGGTGAAAGTTGTGTATTCAGCGCTGAACCATCCCCAAAATTCCAGGAATAAGAATTGGCCCGCAGCGACTGATTATTAAAGCTGGCCTGCATTCCGGTGCTGGTTACCGAAAATAAACTATGTGGAAGCTGCCCGTATTGTTGCCAGGTTTCTACACTATCGAGTACGGTACGGCTGGCCATATTTTGCAT
>CAYWKR010000139.1:0-5886 GCA_964458785.1 uncultured Bifidobacterium sp.
CGATGGAGAACCTGTATTGATTTTACATCCGGGTATTCAAAACACCCATGCCGGACCCGATTTCACCGAAGCCCGAATACGAATCGGGAATACACTTTGGGTGGGCTTAGTTGAACTACATCTCAAAAGCAGCGATTGGCGTCGTCACCATCATCAGAACGATCCCGGATATAACAAACTGATTCTGCATGTGGTATTCGAACAGGATGAAGAAATTAAAACACACGACGACAGCCGCTTTCCAACCCTTGAATTAAAATCACATATACCAGCCGATATTCATCAGCGATATCATCAGCTGATGCAACACCATCGTTTTATTCCCTGCGAAAAACACTGGAATTCGTTTCATGAACTTGAACGAAGTGCCTGTATCGACCGCATGCAAAGCGAACGACTGGAATACCGGTGCCGTCAGCTTCTGCCTCTGCTACAGGCCAGTGCTTCGCATTGGGAAGATCTTCTGTACCGAAGTCTGGCCCGCTCATTTGGTATGCATATTAATCAGGATGCCTTTGAACATTTAGTGAATCATTTACCTTATCGCCTGCTTCAGAAGTATGGCAGTTCACTATTAAAAACAGAAGCACTCCTTTTCGGACAAGCCGGTTTTCTTGATCAGACATTCAGCGAAGAGTATCCCAGGCAACTGCAAACTGAATATCATTATCTGAAATCGCTTCATTCACTTTCCTCAATACCGGTACATCACTGGAAATTTCTTCGACTTCGACCAGCCAACTTTCCTACCCTTCGTCTGGCGCAATTCGCCGTCCTGATTCCCAATATGCCCTCCCTGGTGGAAGCTATGCTGGAATCGGGAAGTCTGCATAAAATTCTGGCCCTGCTGCACACTCATCCTTCTGTGTACTGGCAAACACATTATACCTTTCAACAGGCTTGCCGGAATAAACAACCCCGAACGGGTACACACTTTTTACATGGTTTGGTCATCAATACCCTGGTACCCTTTTTGTTTCTGTATGGAAAATCGAACGGACGTGAACAGGATTGTACACGTGCACTGGAATGGATGCAGCAAATACCGGCCGAACAAAATCATATTGTAAGTGGATGGGAAAAAACCGGCTTCAGGGCGCGCACTGCAGGGGATACACAGGCCCTTCTTCATTTAAAAAAAGAATACTGCGACCGGAAACGATGTCTCGATTGCTCGCTGGGTTATTCCTTGCTTCGAAACCGACACCGGCCTGTTTAAATCTTCCGGAACAAACCAGAATCCTCCACATTTCGTCTGCATTTTTGACCAAATTTTTTTAGCTTGTGAATCCTTACATCAAACAATGAAACAACTTATTATTTTCCTGTACCTCCTGCTCCCTTTCTGGGCTCAGGCTCAGGGTGGTACCTGGACCTGGGTGAAAGGCGATAGTGTGGTGGTGAATACAGTTTCGCTGGGTAATTACGGTACCATCACCGTTCCGGATATCAACAACGAAGCCCCCGGCCGATACCACTGCACCTATTGGATCGATACCGCCGATAACTTCTGGATTTTCGGCGGACAAATTTTTAATATCGGATCACTAAACGACCTCTGGCGGTATGAACCGGCTACCAATATTTGGACCTGGATGAAAGGGGCCCAGATTACCACCAATACGGCTGGTATCATGGGAACACAGGGTATTCCATCCACCAATAATTATCCGCCCGCCATGGGCTTAACGGGTTTGGGCTGGACTGATACCAATAATAATTTATGGTTGTTGCATCAATACGGCGACCTGTGGCGTTATTCGATTTTAAATAATGAGTGGACCTGGATGAAAGGAACTGGATTACCCAATCAAACCCCGGTTTACGGAACACAAGGTGTAGCCGCCATGACGAATACACCGGGTTCTAATTCTGAATCGAAATCGTGCTGGACCGATAGCAATAATCATCTGTGGTTGTATCTGAAAGGCAATATCTGGCGGTATGATATTGCTACCAATATGTGGACATGGATTAAAGGAAACGGCGCCGGACCCATTACACCCAACTATGGTACTCAAGGTATTCCGGCCATCACTAATCAACCACCACAAGGGAGTACCTTCAATTGCTGGAAAGATCAGTCAGATCGGTTTTATATCGGATTCGGAACCTTTGGCAATGCATCGGTTTGGCGTTACGATGCCGCCACCAATATGTGGGTCTGGCTAAATGGCGATCCTGCTCCTACGGTGAATCATGGTCGCCGCTTTCTGAGCATGTGTACTGCGTCTACCGACCGACATCCGGGAATTCGGGTGGAAGGAAGAGGTGGAATGCACCGGACCGACTGCAGTGAAGATTTACTTTGGTTTTGTGGCGGACAGGACAATGGATATTACAATGATTTGTGGGTGTATAAACCGTCGAACAATACCTGGACATGGATAGCAGGCGACAGTACCGGTGGCAACTACGGGCAATATGGTGTAAAAGGTGTACCGGCTGCTACCAATCAACTGGCCGATCGTACCGGACATGCCATGTGGGTAGATCAGTATCAGCAGGTTTGGGTATTTGGTGGTATTGTTCGTGGGGGTACTTCGCGCGGCAATGATCTTTGGCGCTTTACTCCCGATATGAATTGCCTGGGTGTGGTGGTGGATACTTTCCAGTTATATCCTCCGGCCGACACGCTATTATGTTACGGCGAACAAAGCACCATGTTTGCCCATGCGCAATTCAGTTTAAATGTAAGTCCTATGACCGGTGTGAGCTTCAACAGCGATTCTACCCAGATTTATTTTCAGCCACAGCAAAGCACCACCTATACCGTCAGTGGCAGCGTGAGTGCTCTTTGTCCATACCCGCGCCAAATTTCTTTTACCATCACTGTACAGGACGATCCCATGCCGGTATTTTCCGATACGGTGTTATGTGTGGGTGAAACTTTTGCCATTGCACTCGATACATCGTATCAGTTTCAGTTTCAGCCTTCCGCACAGGTAGTGTATACCCCCGGGGCCGATTCAGCGCATTTCCCTTCATCGGCACTGACCTATACCGTGAGTGCTACCCGACATGGTTGTCCGGTGAGAAACCAAACCCAGTTCACGGTACAAATTCTGCCCGATCCGGTGGCAGCCTTTACTATTAATCCGGCCTATGCCCCCATTGAATTACCGGTATTTCAACTGATCAATCAATCGAACGGGGCCTCTTCTTTTGCATGGTTTCAGGGAAACAACTGGCTCGATACCACCTGGAACTATACCTATACCGCAGCCGACACCGGATGGTATTGTTTTCGTTTGATTGCATATAACAGTTTGCATTGTGCCGACAGTATTACCCATTGTGCAGAAGTATTACCGGGTAGTGCCCTGTTTATTCCTAATGCCTTTTCACCGAATGCCGATGGGGTAAATGATGTATTTAATATAGTAGCAAAAAATATTACCCTCTTATCGTTTCGTATTTACAACCGCTGGGGACAGGAATTATTCAATACCAGCGATATAAACAAAGGCTGGGATGGAAAATACAAAGGCGTGGATTGCGAATTAGGGGTGTACTTCTATATTGCTGAATACAGCGACCGAGCGGGTAAAGGCTATATGAAAAAAGGCGACCTGAGTTTAATCCGGTAAAAGAAATTCAGTACACGAATTGTTTTTGTATTTCACCAATTGAAGTGAACGGTTTTAATTGTTTGTTCGTGCAAACTCAAAAACACCGGACAGGTTAATGCGGCTTTTTCTAAAATGACTTTCTCTTTATCGTTATACGTATGTCCTTCTGGAAAATGAAAATGCACTTTTATTTCTCCTATTCGTCTCATGGGATCGGCGATCATAATTTTTTCAATTTCAATCTTGGTTCCTTCCAACGAAATCTGATGTGTACGTGCGGCTATACCCATGATGGTGAGCATACAGGAACCCAGGGCGGTAGCCACCAAATCGGTGGGACTAAAACGTTCGCCCTTGCCCTGATTATCGACAGGTGCATCGGTTTCGATAGTGGTTTTACTGCTGCAATGAAGGGCTTCGGTGCGAAGATCGCCCAGATAAACGATTTGAGAGGTCATGCCGGATTGAATTTGCCTAAAATTACATAGTTTTGATCTTACCATGTTCAAGTACCTTTTTCTTGTTGTTTGTATTGGTCTGATCGTTACGAACAGCATGGCGCAGTCGTTGGTCAAGACCGACTCTTTAAAACTTGTACGACAACTCCGACTGGATTCAGTAAAAAAGCAACAACAGTTCAGAAGAGATTCACTCGAACAGGTGAGGAAGCAAAGAGAAGCCAAAGAAAAAATGGCACGGAAAAAGAAAAAGGAACAGGATCTGGAAGAATTCAGTCAAACCGATTTTACCCATGCCGATACATTAAGGGCCCTGGCCAAAGAACGACGCGATTCATTAAAAGCAGCCAAAGACGAAGAAGCCCGGATTCAGAAACTAAAGAAATTAGAAGCTCAGCGATTGGATGCATCCAAAATGAACCCGCCTAAAAAAATTCTTCCCCTTACACAAGAAATGAGTGTCGGTTTCAGGCTGAATAGTGACGGATGGAGTTTGTTCACCAACCGCGGATTTATTAAAAGCGATGAGCATAAAACCTTATTCCTGTCTATAGACCTCAGTGAAAAGAAACATCCCAAAGAAACCCGCACCTTAAACGAAACCTTCATTTCACTGTATCCGAATGAAGTAAAACCCCTTCCGTATAAATATGGCAAGGTGAACAATTTTTATCAGTTAAAAGTGGGCTTTGGCAGTATGTACGAACTCAGTGGCCGACTCGATCGTAAATCGGTTACCATTTCATGTATCATCAATGGGGGTATTTCTTTTGGTTTACTTAAACCCTATTATCTCGATTTACTGGTGCCCGAAGGCAATACCTATGTGCGGAAGTATGAGAAGTATTCGGAACAGAATAAGACGTATTTTCTTGATTTAAATAATCAGGGCACCATATTAGGAGGTTCGTATTTTACCCGTGGTTTAGGTGAATTGCAGATCAATCCGGGCTTGCATGTAAAATCGGGTTTTTATTTCGATTATGCCGCTACCCGTAAATCGTTTTTAGGGGTCGAAATTGGGGCCAGTGTGGAAGCTTATCTGCACGAAATTGAAATCATGAAGACCGCCAACAACCGCGCAGTATTTATTAATTTTTATGCCGATATCCGTTTCGGTAAACGCTGGGAATAATAATGCGCTTAGAATAAAAAGGCTGAACCGGCCTGTTTGAATGAACTATCACTTCGCGCCGGGAAGACTCATATCTTATTCATGCCGCGTCTTCAAGTCGGTAGCCTTTTTTTGCCCCCTATGCTATATCGCTTCACCGTATGCTTTCGTTAGGGGACCCTTACTTAAGGATTCTTGATTTTAAAAAATAAACCCTTTTTACCTTTAGGTTGGAATTGAGATGAGCGTGGCGAAACCCCACGAGTTGTAGTAAACAGCAACATGTATAAACAAATAGCCAGAATAAAAAACCATACAATAACAGTAACCATGTGGAACGGAGTGGAAATGCTGAACTCGAATGAAAGAGAATGTAACCCGCAGAGTCCCGAAGCGGAGACTCTGCGGTGAGAAAAAGTATTTGAGCAAAATGCTAAGTACATGAATCAACTGTACCTGAATGTGCTGCTACGCGGACGGGATACATTGAATGAGGAAGAACAGGCCAATATTGAAACCCTTGCCTTTACTTGCCCTTATATTGGAGGCAATGCCGTGTACCGGGCTAGAGTATTGCATAGTATGCGACATTGGGGTATACATTACGACGATTTAGTGATTTGTAATGGGCAAGGTGTGTATAAAAATGGGATTAGCAAATTACAGGAGCAGCTAAATCAGTTAGCAAATTATTCTAATGCAGGTAATCAAGCAACACAAAGGCAAATAGCGGATGATGAAG
>CAYWKR010000140.1:0-5879 GCA_964458785.1 uncultured Bifidobacterium sp.
AGGCAATAAGGTAAAAGCCTATGTGCAATTTAAAGGAAGGGCCATTATGTTTAAAGACCGGGGTGAATTGATACTACTTAAATTTGCCGAACGACTGGCTGAGTTTGGTACGCTGGAAGGAATGCCTAAACTGGAAGGGAAAAGAATGCATGCCATCTTTGCCTCCAAAGCAAAGAAAAAGGCCTGATTAGTTGGTTAATTCAAAACATAGTTTAACTTCGTTTTCTTATACTTTTAAAAATGAATATTTACGTCAGCAACATCCCTTTCAAAATGAAGGATGAGGAATTAAAAAGTCTGTTCTCTGAATTTGGAGAAGTGACTTCGTCAAAAATTATTATGGATAAGTTCACCCGTCGTAGTCGTGGGTTTGGGTTTGTAGAAATGCCCGATGATGCGGCTCAGTCTGCCATTGAAGGTTTGAATGGTCGTGAGGTGATGGGACTTGCTCTTCGTGTGAACGAAGCTCGCCCCAGAACAGAAAACGCCGGCCCCGGAGGAAACTAATCACTGTTCCAATACATAATTGCCCCGCTTCGGCGGGGTTTTTTATTGCCCGAAGAAAACAGCCGGTCAGGCTGTTTTCTCTATCCCCAATCTTTCTTACACGAAAAATCAGGCAATGGCATTCACCTGTTTCTGGCTTTTCTTACGATCGTCTTCGTTCAGCATGATTTTACGCATCCGGATGAAATTGGGTGTTACCTCAATACATTCATCATATTCGATATACTCCATACATTCCTCCAGCGTCATCAGTCGCTTTGGAGCAATACGGGTCGCATCATCACTTCCACTGGCCCGGTGGTTAGTTAATTTCTTACCTTCCACCGCGTTTACCAGGAGATCACCGGGTTTGATATTTTCGGCGATAATTTGTCCGGCATACACTTCTTCTCCCGGATCCACAAAAAAGGTACCCCGGTCCTGCAATTTATCAATACTATACCCTGTGGTAGTACCATTGAATTTTGAAATGAGTACCCCGTTATTTCTGCCGGGAATTGCCCCTTTCCAGGGTTTATAATCAATAAAACGGTGTGCCATCACGGCTTCTCCCTGTGTATTCGTCAGCATTTGAGTACGTAATCCTATGAGTCCGCGGGATGGAATTTCAAACTCGAGATGTTGCATATCGCCTTTTGTTTCCATCACCAGCATCTCTCCTTTACGGCGACTAACCAGGTCAATAGCGCGGCTGGCCAGATCCTGCGGTACATCAATCACCAGGGTTTCATACGGTTCGCAGGTGACCCCATCGATAGTTTTTACAATAACCTGTGGCTGACCCACTGTTAATTCATATCCCTCACGACGCATGGTTTCGATTAAAACACCAAGATGCAGAATACCACGTCCATATACCAGGAACGTGTCGCCGTTATCGGTATCTTCTACCCGAAGAGCCAGATTTTTTTCAGTTTCCTTCATCAGGCGATCACGCAGGTGCCGGCTGGTTACAAATTTTCCGTCCTTACCAAAGAAAGGCGAATTATTGATACTGAAGGTCATGTTCATGGTCGGTTCGTCGACCGCAATGACCGCCAGTGCTTCCGGATGCTCGGCATCGGCAATGGTATCACCGATGTTGAAATCTTCCAGACCTACCACCGCACAAATATCACCGGCATGCACTTCACTCACCTTCTTCTTCCCCAACGATTCGAAGATGTATAATTCCCGTACTTTATTTTTTACCACCTTCCCGTCGGCCTGCATTAAAACAATATTTTCTCCTTCATAAATACTTCCCCTGGCCACACGCCCTACTGCAATTCGTCCGAGAAAAGACGAATAATCGAGCGAGGTTATCTGCATTTGTAAAGGGCCTTCACTGACTTTCGGAGCGGGTACATATTGCAGAATGCCATCTAAAAGTGGAGTAATATCGTTACAGGGCGCGTTTTCGGAATTGAACCACCCGTTTTTACCTGAGCCATAATAGGTAGGGAAATCTAACTGCTCTTCACTGGCATCGAGATTGAAAAATAATTCAAAAACTGCATCATGTACTTCATCCGGACGACAGTTGGCTTTATCAACTTTATTAATAACCACAATGGGTTTCAGATGTAAGGCCAGTGCCTTTTGCAACACGAAACGGGTTTGAGGCATAGGACCTTCAAAGGCATCCACCAGCAGAATCACGCCATCAGCCATTTTCAAAACCCGTTCAACTTCACCCCCAAAATCACTGTGCCCCGGTGTATCAATCACATTGATCTTTACATCCTTGTATACCACCGATGCATTCTTCGAAAAAATAGTGATTCCACGTTCCCGTTCCAGATCGTTATTATCCATGATCAACTCACCGGTTTCCTGATTGGACCGGAAGACATTGGTTTGATGAAGAATTTTATCTACCAGGGTTGTTTTTCCGTGATCTACGTGGGCAATTATTGCAATGTTTCTTATTTCCATATATTTCTGCTCTTGTGTCTCTGGCACAAAGGGCGCAAAGGTAAGGGTTTCAGATTGCTAAATTACCTTTACCCTTTACTAAACCGTTAATTACATGAAAAATGCCCTCTGTTTCTTCCTTCTTCTTACGATAAAAACAGCCACATTGTATGCCCAATTAATACCCGCCGGCCGGTATCAGATACAGGTGGCCGGTAAAAAGACAGAAAAAGGATCACGTTACGCCGAATTTCAAACCGATGGAAGTTACCGTCTGGAATGGAATGGCCGGGATACCTTGCCGGGACAAACCCTGACCCAAGGTACAGCTACACGATTTAAATTAAAGGATCCGGATAAAAAACGACCATCCGGAAAGAATAAAAAATTTCTTCAGCAATGGGAACGCATCCATCGGGTGGATTTAGAAAAAATTCCATACCGAATATATACCGGAAAGGAATTATTTGCTTTTCTGATTTTACAAACCGACTCCCTCGAAGGCGATTATGTGCTGACAGAAATTAACATGCCGGATATAAAACAAAAAGTACCCTATTCAAAATCCCTGCTTCAGATCCAGCATCATCATCTTTCACTGACAGTAGGTTGCAATCGCATTGCTGCTGAAATAAAAACAGGAAATAAACCATGTTTAGGGCCTTTGCTCATGACTGAAATGTACTGTGAAGAATATGACCAGCTGGAAAAAGCTGTTGTTCACTGTCTGGAACATTGCACTTCCATGGTTTCAACTACAGAAAGTATTCAGTTTCTCGAGGAAAATAAAATAATAATGATTTGGCTGCGTAAAAAAAATCAGGACGATTGAGTGTTTGATTTTCGCAATTTTGCTGCCGTTTGCGTAGATCCGTCGTGACTCCATCCCGGAGCATAGAACAAGTATTTCCATCGATCAGTCCAGCGTACACCCGGTTTTCGTATATCATGTAATAACTGTTTCCATTCATGAAAAATAATGCGTACCGGATGATGAGGATGTGCAGGATTTTTTGTCAGGCCATACACAACCGGTTCTGCTTCCAGTTCGTTTTGAAATGTGCCAAAAAAACGATCCCAGATAATTAATACCATACCCATATTTTTATCGAGATACGGAATATTGCTTGCATGATGTACCCTGTGATGAGAAGGACTCACAAATACCGCTTCAAACCAGGAAGGCATCCGCTGAATATAACGGGTATGAACCATGATTCCATAAATCTGACAAATGGCATCCACCAGCAGAATATCGAGCGGTTCAAAACCCAGTAAAACGAGGGGGATGAAAAACCAAAAGGATACGAAAGGTCGGAAAACAGACGAACGGAAACCCGTAGTTAAATTGAATTCCACCGAAGAGTGATGTGTGACATGAACGGCCCAGAGTACCCTGCAATAATGTTCGCTCCGGTGTTCGAAATAAAAACAAAGATCGACCCCGATAAACAAAAGCAACCAATACCAGAACGTATCCGGAATAGTCAGAAAGGCAAAACCAGCGAAATAGGTAAGCACACCCAGCACCAGAAACTTCACCGAAATTCCAATGGCGGTATTCAGAATATTTAACCAGAAGTTGATGAGTGTTTCCGGGAGGCTATAATAATTACGCTTCTGATAATTGCTAAGCAGTACCTCCAGACTGATTAATAGCGTGTAAATTGGCGTTGAAATAGCCAGTAACCAGTTATCACGAAAATAATTCTCCAGTACCTGCCACATTTATACAGTCATAAGTTCCTTTTCCTTGGCAGCGCAATGGGTGTCTACTTCTATAATTTTTTTATCGGTAATTCCCTGAATTCTGTTCTCCGATTCACGGGCTACGTCTTCACTTAAGCCTTCTTTTTGCAACTTCTTTATATCTTCCATCCCATCCCGGCGAATATTCCGGATGGCAATTTTGGCCGCTTCCCCTTCTGCCATTACTTTTTTTACAAATTCCTTCCGGCGCTCTTCTGTCAGGGGCGGCAGAAAAAGTCGAATAATCGTTCCATCGTTTTGTGGTGTAATTCCAATATTCGCCGCCATAATAGCCCGCTCCACAGGGGCCAGCATATTTTTTTCAAACGGTTGAATCGTCAGTGTCCGGGCATCCGCCACACTTACATTGGCCACCTGATTCACCGGGGTTGGCGAACCATAGTATTCTACCACTATTCCATCAACCAGTGAAGGGGTAGCCTTTCCGGCCCTTATTTTTAATATTTCGGCTTCCAGATGCTGTATGGCTTTCGACATATGTTCGTTCACATGCTGAACGATGTGTTCGGTAGATTCTGACATGATTCCTGTTTTGTGGCCGCAAATCTACAATATATTCACTTTGTTCTGAGTTCCTCACGATAAAAACAACCACCTGAAAATTCGTACACGGATATCTTCATCAGCGCGGTGGCCTTTATAGAATCCGGAGTACTTTTGCTCTCAAATAAAATATTCGCGAATGCAGGGAAAAAAATTACAACGCTTTGCCGAACTGAATACGTTTAAAAATGTTTTTCAGTTTCCAGAAAATCAACGGGATCAATGGAGTACTTTTTTTGGTAATCAGAATCCAATTGTTCTTGAACTGGCCTGCGGCAAAGGGGAGTATACCGTGAATATGGCCAAAGCCTTCCCGGATAAGAACTTTATTGGAATCGATATTAAAGGAAACCGCATGTATATCGGTGCACGGAAAGCATTACAGGAATCCATCCCCAATGTGGCTTTTTTACGAATCCGGATTGAACAGATTCTCGATTACTTTCATCATGGTCAGATTTCCGAACTATGGATCACGTTTCCGGATCCTTTTCTTCGCGAATCGAAAGCAAAAAACCGGCTGACACATCATAAATTCCTTAAGATGTATCAGCAATTACTGGCGCCCGGTGGTTGTATCCATCTTAAAACCGATTCAAGGGAACTGTTTGATTTCACACATGAAATGATACAACATCATCGGTGCCATATTCTGGAAAATAATACCGATGTACATGGAAAGGGACCGGCTGCATTTCCACTCTCGATACTCACATACTACGAAACCCAACATTTGGCCGATCACCGTACCATTCAATATGTACGGTTTCGCTTGCCTGATACTGAAATTATTGTTCCGCCCAAAAAGAAGAAAGCAGAAGATGAAGTTTCAATACAGGGATGAAGAAAGTTACCATAATCCCGACGGCCTGGTAGTATTTAACGAGGCCTACCTTCTGAGTCGGGGTTATTGTTGTGGCAATGGATGCAGGCATTGTCCGTACAACTATAAAATGGTCAGTGACCCAGTACGTCGGGAAAAACTTCAAATAGCCCGCCGAAACCGGATGGAAGATGAAAACAAAAACAGCAACAACTAATACCGATTGGATGGACCGTGTATATGAAGCGGTCAGGCGGATTCCGAAAGGCCGGGTAACCAGTTATGGTGCTTTGGCCGAATTAAGCGGCACACGACTTACCGCAAGAATGGTGGGCTGGGC
>CAYWKR010000141.1:0-5871 GCA_964458785.1 uncultured Bifidobacterium sp.
CAATTAACGCATGTCCGGGGTCCAGTTCGTGTATCTGATCGGAGGTGGTTTTGAAGGCAGTCATCAGCACCGGTCGTTCCGATGCCGCGGCAATCACTTCGTCATCGATATAATAATATGCCGGACGAATGCCGTGCCGGTCGCGGATGACAAAACTATCCCCATTTCCACAGAGCCCTTCTGCAACAAATCCACCATCGAACATTCCGGTTGATTTAGCCAGTACTTCTTTCCAGTGAATGGGTTGGTTTCCTGAGCTGTCTTCTTCACGCAGATAATAATGAATGGTTTCTATCATGGCCGATAAATCGCTGTCCATTTTCATCTCAGCCAGTTCATCACGGTGAAGAAAATGAAATAACTCGCGGGTATTGACCAGATTAAAATTACCGGCCAGACATAAGTGTCTCGACGGGTTGATATCCGATTTGATGAAAGGATGACAATATTCGATATTGTTCCGCCCCTGGGTACCATAACGAAGATGACCTATCATAAGTTCACCCATAAAACTGAGGTACCCCTTCAGCAGTGCCGGATGTTTACGTATTTCGGGATGAATTTTTTCTACCTCGGCAATTTCGGTTTGCACCTGTTTAAAAATATCCGGGATACTTTGAGCCACATTGCTTCGGATTCGTTTCATGAAGGGTGAACCATCCGGAATATCGAGTTTAACCGTGGCAATACCGGCTCCATCCTGCCCCCGGTTATGTTGTTTCTCCATTAAAAGATACAACTTGTTCAGTCCGTAAAAGGCTGTACCATATTTCTGGTGATAATATTCGAGGGGTTTACGCAGTCGTAAATAGGCGATACCACATTCGTGGCGAATCTCGTCTGACATAGGTTCACAAAGGTATAGGCTCTATGTCGAAAATAAGGCCGGATTGAAAATGAAAATTGTTATTGTGCTATAAATCAAAACCAGCTCATGTAACTGAACATGTCACGGAACGGCCAGGGTATGGCTATCAGAATCAGAACCAGCGCCAGCAGGGTGAAACGGAAGAGGGCCCGGTGTTTGGCCGTGTCTTGTTCGGCTTTTTTTGAAAGCGCCCGTCCGATATGTATGAAGATAATGGCCAGGATCATCATGGTAATGTGTTCAATGGCAAAAAAACGGGCCAGACTGTCCTTCATAACCACTCCCATGCCCTGATTCTGAATGTTTTTAAGTCCCAACGGGGAAACGAAATACAGAATCAAGCCCAGCATCAATTGAAGATCGGCGGCGATCATGAGCCATAAACTACCTTGCTGATGGGCTTTGGTGAATGGAGCCGAAGCCCGCATACCCGACCATGAAACCCACAGGGTACGGATGAGAAGAAGAAAAAGAATCCATCGAAGGATACTGTGTGCATGATCGAGTAAAGCCATAATGGTATGTATTAAGGGCCACAAAGATACAGAGGCTTCTCAGTGGATAAAGAAAGGTTATGAACATTTGCTGCCGGAATACAGAATAAGTTCTGAACAAAAAAAAAATTCTTTTCGGGGGCGGAGTCTAATTTTACTCAACCCCTAAAGCCGGAACACCATGTTCAATGACGACTTCTTTGACGATGAACTGTTCGATATCGAAAACCTGATCAATGAATTCCAGAAAGTAAAGCAGGGCGAGGCACACCGCTTATTAACCGAAGATGATTTTGAGTGCCTGATCGATTATTTCGAGGCGAACGGCGATCGGGAGAATGCCAGTCTGGCCTGTGAAATTGCCACCACCTTATATCCATTTTCTTCCACCCTGTTGCTTCGTAAAGCCGAGTGGCTTACCGATCAGAAGAAGTACGGACAAGCTCTCCGGATCCTGGATCAGCTGGACGAAGTGGATCCAAATAATATCGAATCTATTTTTTTACAGTCGGATATTTATCTCGAACAAAACCGTTTTGCCGAGGCCGTTGATATCCTGGAACGTAATGTGGATCAGTTCGATAGTGTAGACAAAACCGATATCCTTTTAGAACTTTCCGAGATTTACGATGAACTGGAAGAATTTGATAAGGTATATGCCACACTGAAGCGGATTCTCACCTATGAACCCAATAACGAAGACGCTTTATTGCGTATTTGTTTCTGGGCCGAAATCAATAATAAACACGAGGACAGTATTGCTCTTCATCAGGAAATCATAGACCGTACCCCCTTTAATGCCATGGCCTGGTATAATCTGGGTGTAGCGTATCAGGGTATTAAATTATACGAAAAGGCTATCGATGCTTATGAATATTGTTTGGCCATTGACGATAAGTTCGAGTATGCCTACCGGAATCAGGGCGATGCCTATATGCAACTGAAGAAGTACGATAAGGCGATTGAAGTGTTGGAAATGCATCTGTCGATTGCCAAACCCGAAGATGTGATTCTCGATGCCATTGGCTATTGCTGGGATAAGCAAAAAGAGTACTCGAAAGCGCGGCATTATTATCGTAAGGCTTCACAATTGAATCCACAGGACGATCAGATCTTTTATAAAATCGGTGAAACCTATTCGAAGGAATTGCAGTGGGAAAAAGCCATCAAGGCCTATTCGGTGGCTTTGCATATTAATAAGAACAATGCATCGTATTGTCTGGCACTGGGTAATTGTCTGATGGAAATGAAGGCTGAAAAGGAAGCCATGATTTGTTATCTGAATGCGGTACAACTCCGGCCCGATATTAAATCTACGTGGCAGGCACTGATTAAAGCACTGTATACGGTTCAGTATTATAGCGAAGCCCTATCGCAATTAAGCATTGCCGAAGACCATTGCGGTTTTAAAACAGAATTTGTGTATTACCGGGCGGCCATTTTACTGGCAAAAGGAAAAACCAAAGAGGCTGTTATTCAACTGGAACAGGCATTGGCCGAAAATCCTAAAAAGCTTGCATCGCTCAAATATATCGATGCAGAAATTATGCATCATCCGGTTTTTGCCGAAGTGATTATCAGAAATAAAAAGAAGAAGTAACCCTGCAGTCTGGCACGCCTTGGGATGTTTACCTTTACCCGATGAAGGTTGCTAAGGGAAGTGTATGGTTTTCGCTGGTATGTACACTGGTTTTGTTTCTTCTTCACCTGGTTTTACCTACCATGGTGAATGGGTTTCAGCGAAACCAGTCATCTGCATCGATCTGGCAGATTCTTTGGAACGATACCTATGGTGAGAGTCTTTGTCTGGACCGGCTGAAACTTTGCGAATTCTACCGCCGGCCGTTGATGTATCGTCTGCAGATGGCGCTGCATGAAGTGGGAATACCTTACCAGTTCAGTTTTGTGTTCATTTCATTTCTCTGTTTGTTTTTTGTTTCCCGTTTACTTCTCATGGTAGCCCGCCAATTGCATGTAGCCGACCGATGGAGAAACTGGATACTGATTATTTTCTTTCTTCACTTCAGTATACTTTTTGCATTTTTCGACAGCATGTCGACCTACGATGAACCCATTACTTATGTTTTGCTGTTGCTTTCCTTTTACTTTCTATTGAAGGGTAAAACCCTGTGGTGGATGCTCTTTTTTTTGCTTTCTGCCATCGGACGCGAAACGGTATTTTGCTATTGGCCTTTGTTTATCTGGCTTGAACCTGAGAAAAAAGCCTTACGGAAGTGGGGTTATTTCCTCCTGCTTCCAATCCTGTATATGCTTTATCTGTACCTCTATTTGCCGGGCACTGTGCAAACCGAAAGCCTGCAGTTTTTAACCACACAACGTGGATTTGCCTGGAAATATAATTTCCGGAACGGGTACGAAAGCATACAGTCGATTTTATGTGCTTTTATGGTGCTGGCCATTCCGCTATACCTGCTGATTCAAATCCGGAAACAGGAGAATCTCACTTCAGTACAAAAAAAGCTGATACTATATAGTATTGGCTTTTGTGTGGTGAATACGTTTTTAGTTTGGTTTACGGGACTGGCTGCCGAAGCCCGTTTGTTTACTTTGCCCCTGTTGCTGGGTTTACCACTTTGGTGTTTATATTTCGAACGAATTGGCACCCATTACAGTTCCTGGAGAAACTGGCTTTCCTGGGATATTCTGCTGGCTGGAATGGGTTCGGCGGTATTCATCTGGAGGTTCTACCGCTGTTATGAAAGTACATTTTGGGCTGCCACCTTTTTTAAAGCCTATGCGGTTTTTTCAATGTTGGGTCTCTATCTTCTGATCAAAGTGAAGCGAAGAAACTATGTGTCAGCCCAATAAAAAATTCCTTTCCGATCGGAAGTAAGCCGGTTCTGTGTTTTAATTACTAAGCAGATCAAACTTGCAGGCTATGGGTTTGTATTCAGGTGAATGGAGTACACATGGTGGCATACGTGATTGGATACGCATTAAATTCAGAATTGATATTTTGTCCGGAACCCTATCTTTGCCGCATGTCCGATTTATTTATATATAATTCACTCACCCGTACGAAAGAGAAGTTTGAACCCCTGCACCCGCCTCATGTAGGCCTGTATGTATGTGGTCCTACCGTCAGCGGTGAAAGTCATCTCGGTCATGCCCGTCCCTATATCACCTTCGATGTGGTGTACCGTTATTTAATGCATAAGGGGTACCAGGTGCGCTATGTGCGTAATATCACCGATGCCGGTCACTTCGAAGAGGAAGGAAGGGAAGCCGTTGATAAAATTGCCGAGAAATCGGTACTGGAAAAACTCGAGCCTATGGAGCTCGTTCAGAAGTACAGTAATTTATACCATTGGGGCATGCGGGAATTTAATAATCTGGATCCCAATATCGAGCCTACCGCTACCGGGCATATTGTTGAACAAATCGAGATGATTAAAGATATCATATCGAAAGGCTATGCCTATGAAGTGAATGGCAGTGTGTACTTCGATGTAAAGAAATATGCCGAATCGTACGACTATGGAAAATTATCCGGTCGTATTCTCGACGATCTGCTGGAAACCACCCGGGAACTGGAAGGGCAGGATGAAAAGAGAAATAAGGTAGATTTTGCCCTCTGGAAAAAAGCGGCCCCCGAACATATTATGCGCTGGGCCAGTCCGTGGGGCGAAGGATTCCCCGGCTGGCATATCGAGTGTTCGGCCATGGCCTGCAAATACCTGGGGCAGACTTTTGATATCCATGGAGGGGGAATGGATTTACTCTTCCCGCACCACGAAAGTGAAATTGCACAAAGTACTATTGTGAATGGCCATGCACCGGTTCGATACTGGATGCACAATAATATGATTACCATCGAAGGCCGGAAAATGGGCAAGAGCTATAACAATGTAATTAAACTTACTGAATTGTTTAGCGGTTCACATCCTCTGTTGCTGCAGGCCTATCATCCTATGGTGGTGCGTTTTTATATTTTGACCACGCATTATCGCAGTCCTCTCGACTTTAGTAACGAAGCCCTTCAATCGGCAGAGAAGGGAATGAAGCGATTGTTCGATTCGTATGAAGTATTGAAAAAACTCGATGAGTCGCATTTCTCAACCAGCGACCATGAACTGAATGATCAGATTAAAAATCGATGCCGCGAGTGTGAAGAGTTTATGGATGATGATTTTTCAACTGCCAAAGTGATTGCCAATTTCTTTGAACTGGTTTCTTTGATTAATGGCATCAAAGATGGTCATATTCCTAAAACACAGATAGCCGCTGAAACGATTCATCTTTTAAAGAAACATTTCGATACCTGGTTACATGCGGTACTCGGACTAAAACCGCTGGATGCCGTTTCCGATTCGAAACTGGATGATGTAATACAGATTCTGATTCAGATGCGAAAAGATGCCAGACAACGGAAGGATTTCGCCAGCAGCGACCAGATCCGGAATATCCTTTTAGAAAAGGGAATACAACTGAAGGATGAAAAAGATGGAAGCATGAGTTACTCATTGTTATAAGCAGAAAAAATAACAG
>CAYWKR010000142.1:0-5844 GCA_964458785.1 uncultured Bifidobacterium sp.
CCTTTAAAATAATTGCTGAGTATGGGATTCATACTTTGTTTCAGATAGTCATCCTGACTGATCAAAGGAAAATACCGGTACGATTTTCCGAAGGCTTCGAACCCGATAAACCCTTTGGTATGAAGAATTTTAATAATAGTGGATACTGTATTGTAATGGGGACGGGGTTCGGGCATGGCATTCAGAATATCTTTCACAAAGGCATGTTCCCTGGCCCACACGATCAGCATAATCTCTTCTTCCAGCTTCGTTAATTTTTGCATGAGTACAAAGAAAACGAAAAAACAACTAAATTATTAGTTGGTGAACTAAAATTTTAGGAAATATTGTAAAGGGCCCGCTACTTCATGGTTTGGGCATTCAATTCTGGTTAAAGGGTTCACCTGAACCAAACCCGAAAACAGCATTCGCATGTTTACATGGAATAAAGCCAGCCATCCTGAACGGGCTGTTTATTTCAGAACAAACACGGGAAATAAAATGCGCCGAAATTAATCTTCTTCTTTCTGCTTATCCTGGAGTTCCTTTTTAGGTACCACCTTCACTTTCATTTCTTTTTTCAGGGTGCGTGAAATAGCACCAAAGGGGGCAGTAATCACGCGGTCGCCCTCGTTCAGTCCGCTTAAAATCTGAATATATTCATTATCCTGAACACCGGTTTTTACTTCTTTCATCACTACCTTATTCTGTTTATCCACACAAAAAACGTATTCTTTCAATACTTCTCTGTGGCCGGTTTTTTCTTCCGAATCGCTCTCGTTTTCACGGGTAGTTACTGCATTGATGGGTACAGCCAGTACCTGTAACTGGTGCTTGGTTAAAATTTCAACCGAAGCCGACATACCCGGACGGAATGGAAAATGTCGGCGGTCGATTTCCAGTAAATTGGTATAGCTTTCCCGAAGTAATTCAATACTCACCGTATAATTCGTTACCTGATCGGTGAGGGAGGAAAAACTTTGTTGCAATCCGGTGGCGGTACTTGATTGTGATACCGATACCACCAGGCCTTTGAATGTTTTACTTGGGTAGGCTTCCACTTCAATATTGGCTGTATCGCCGGGTTTTACTTTTTGAATATCATTTTCACCTACTTCCACATCCACTTTCATTTTGCTCATATCGGCCACACGCAGTATTTCGGTTCCGGCCATTTGTGCGGTTCCCACCACACGTTCACCCTGTTTGACAAATAATTTGGATACGATACCACCCATAGGAGCGTAGATGGTCGTTTTTTTCAACGTCTGAATGGCTTCTGTTACATTGGCTTCGGCACTGGCTACTCCAAATTCGTTCCCACGGATGGTTTCCATAGCCGCCTTATAATTAGCCTGTGCTGTTTTATAGGCTGTTTCGGCACTTTCAAATTCAACGGCACTAATCACTTTATCTTCAAATAAATCCCGGTTCCGGGCATAGGTTGCACTGGCCTGATCGAGTTGTGCTTTTGCCTGCAGGGTAAGTGCATTGGCATTGGAAACTGCCGACCGGGTTTGATTCAATTGTGCTTCGGCCCGGTTAACCATCGACTGATAAATACTCGCATTAATATTGGCTAACACCTCCCCTTTAAACACGCTATCGCCTTCTTCTACAAAGAGATCGGTAATTTCACCGGATACATCGGGACTGATTTTTACTTCCGAAACCGGATAAATTTTACCACTCGCGCTCACCGATTCGATAATATCATGAAGAGAAGCTTCTTCGGCAGCCACCTTCATAGTGTGGTCGTTGCCCAGTAAGCCGGCTTTTTGTAAACCCACCAGAGCGGTTATCCCCAACACCACCAAACCGATTATCCAGTAAGAACGTTTTTTAGTCATCTGTACTTAAAGTTTTATTGGATTTCCCATGTAATAGTCGAGCACTTTTCTTTTGAAGATAAGATCGTATTTAGCCGATAAGGCCGACGAACTGGCGTTGAATAAGGTATTCAGTGTGGCATTGTATTCGAAGGTACTGATCATTCCGATTTCATAGCGCCGGGAAGCGAAATCGAGTGCTTTTTGTGCGGAGGCCTCAGCCCGCAGAGCCGATTGATATTTCTGCGTAGCGGCCACCGTTTGTTCGTACGCTGTATAAATATCCTGCTTCAGTTTCAGCTGATCGTTTTCGTACGAAATCTGTTCAGATACCAACGAAACCTTGGCCTTTTGAATATTGTTTCTGGCATTCAGTCCATTCAGGATAGGAACATTCAGGGTTAAGCCAATACCGGCCCGGATATTGTCGCTGTATTGTTGAAAAATGGGTCGGGTTTTAGTATCAAACCGATAGTCGGGTTGTGTAATCGGGTATTCGGTATTTCCCACCTTTACAGCTCCTAATACCACTTCCCCCACATAGGTTTGTCCGGTGATATCTTTTGTAACCGAAGAAAAATTGGTTCCCAGACTTCCACTCAAAAACAATTGCGGGTATTGCACCGAACGGGTAAGTTTCAGATTCTGACGGGCCGATTCCAGTTTCAGTTCGTGGTAATTCATTTTATGCTGATGACGCAGGGCATACTCATAAATACGGGCCGGATCGGGAATAGAATCATGAAGATCGCCTTCCAGTGTTTGCAGGGAAGGGAGATCGATTTCAAAAGGGGTTTCAAAATCGAGGTTTAATAAGGCCCGTAACTGAAGTAAGGCCAGATGATCTTCGGTACCGGCGTTTACCCAAACCGAGCTGTCGCCCGAAACCTGAGCTTCCATTTGGGCCACATTCAATTCCGGAATTCGTCCGGCTTCGGCAAATTTTTTAGTCTGAATATACTGATCGTTACTTTGCTTCAGCTTCGATTCACACACCTTCACCTGTTCACGCGCCATCAGTGCCCGAAGAAATCCGGTGGCTATATTCAGGGCCACATCATCTTTCAGCTGATCGTACAGGGCTTCGCTGGCTTTCAGCTCATACAAACTTTGTTTTTGCTGGTACAATTTCTGGAACCAGCCAAACAATAGTGTTTGCGACGACAAACCGATATTATTATACAAAAAGCCGCTGGTAACAAACTGATTGGTAGCCGGATTGATGGAACGACCGTATGATTCGCCCGCAGAAATATCCGCATTCAGCGAAGGAATACGACTGTTCTTCTGCTGCTGATGAACCAGACGCGCCATCCGTTGATTGAGTTCGGCTTCACTGATTTGCAGATTGTGTTCCATGGCATAACGAACACATCGGGCCAGAGTCCATTGGGGTTCTGTTTTTTTATGTGCTAAAGAATCCGGGTTTTGTGCTTTTCGTTGCGCTTCCGAATAAAAGGTATTCATGCACAGGCATACCAAAGGGAGTAGGAAACGCAGCCATTTCATGCCAACAAAAGTAAGTAAACCCGCGGGTTAGACGCCAACTTATTTCCCTTACCTTTGATTTTCTCAAAAATGTTTATGGACACAGATGTACTGGTAATTGGTTCGGGAATTGCCGGCCTGAGTTATGCCCTGAAGGTTGCCATGACCCGTCCTGATTTACAGGTGGTGATGCTGACCAAAACAAGCGAAGAAGAAACCAATACCAAATATGCGCAGGGAGGGGTGGCTGCTGTATTGGATCAATCGAGCGACAGTTATGAAAAACATATTGAAGATACCCTGATGGCCGGCGATGGCCTGTGCCGAAGAGATATAGTTGAACAGGTAGTGAAAGAGGGGCCCGATCGCATGCGCGAACTGATTGGCTGGGGCGCCGATTTTGACCGTGAAGCCGATGGTGCATTCAAATTGGGAAAGGAAGGCGGTCATTCCGAAAACAGAATTCTGCATCATAAAGATATTACCGGCCGCGAAATGGAACGGGCCTTGCTGGAACGGGTACATCACATGAAGAACATTCAGATTCTGGATCATTGTTTTGTGATTGATATTATTACACAACATCACTTAGGTTATCTGGTAAGTAAGGCCACACCCGATATTGCCTGCTATGGGGTGTATGTGTTGAATCTGAATACACATCAGACAGAAAAAATCCGGTCACGCATTACCGTCATGGCGAGTGGCGGTTGTGGTCAGGTATACCGAACTACCACCAATCCAAAAATTGCCACCGGCGATGGGGTGGCCATGGTGTACAGGGCCAAGGGCAGAATAGAAAATATGGAGTTTATTCAGTTTCATCCCACCGCCTTATTTGAAGCGGGGAAACGCTTCGGGCAGGCTTTTCTGATTACGGAAGCGGTACGGGGCGATGGGGCGATTCTTAGGAATAGTCAGGGCGAAGACTTTATGAAACGTTATGATGAAAGAGGGTCGCTGGCACCCCGCGATATTGTGGCCCGTGCCATCGATAACGAAATGAAGGTATTGGGTGATGAGCATGTATATCTCGATTGCCGAACGATAGATGCCGCAAAATTTAAAACCCATTTCCCGAATATCCTGGAGAAATGTCTCAGTCTGGGACTTGATCCACAAAAAGATCTGATACCGGTTGCTCCTGCTGCCCATTATAGTTGCGGTGGAATAAAAACCGATCGCGACGGACGGTCTTCGATTCATCGGCTTTACGCCTGTGGTGAAGCTGCGAGTTCGGGCTTACATGGTGCGAACCGCCTCGCCAGTAATTCCCTGCTGGAAGCTTTGGTTTTCGGCCACCGGGCGGCCATGGATACCCTTAAAGGTATCGATGCCTGTTCATTACAGGATCATATTCCCGATTGGAATACGTCGGGAACCAGTGAACCCAAGGAAATGATTCTGATTACACAAAGCATGAAAGAGTTACAATTAACCATGAGCGATTATGTAGGTATTGTACGAAGCAATGTGCGTTTGGAACGGGCTATGAAACGGCTGGATCTGTTGTTTTTTGAAACAGAAGAACTGTATAAAAGCACGGCCTTGTCGCCACAACTGTGCGAATTACGTAACCTCATTACCATCGCTTATCTGATTGTAAAAAGTGCACAATTCAGGAAGGAAAGTCGCGGATTACACTATACAGTAGATTATCCACAGAAGCATAGCTGGACCGAGGATATTGTTTTATAATTGAACGTCATGTGTGAATATGAGCCAGGTTTTTCTTGAATATTTAAAAAAACAAAGCGGACTCACCGACTCCGAACTGGAGCAATTGCAGAACTGTGTTCCGGAAAAATCGGTGCGGAAAGGAGAATTTCTTTTGCGAAGTGGAGAGGTATGCCGGCATACTTATTTTGTAGAAGAAGGATTGCTTCGGTTTTATTCTATCGATGAATCCGGAAAGGATCATATCGTTCAGTTTGCACCCGAGAATAATTTTATCAGCGATCGGGGAAGCCTGTATTTTGGGGCAGTTTCCGATTATTTTATCGATGCCATTGAAGATGCAAGGGTAGTACTGATTGATGATGCCTTTGTTCAAAAGATCACAGATATCAGTCCGGGATTCAGGATGTACAACCAGCGACTCATGCATAATCACGTACGACACCTTCAGAACCGTATCAATATGTTGCTGGGCGCCAGTGCCGAAGCACGTTATATGGAATTTATCAAACAATATCCCGATCTGACCTTCCGGGTTCCGCAATGGATGATTGCCTCTTATTTGGGAATTACCCCTGAAAGTCTGAGCCGGGTACGGAAGGAACTGGCCCGCCGGAACTTTAAGCCGGCAAATGGGACGACAAAATAATGTTTAAACACGTTCTTACCATACATCAATGGAAAGGCCCTGACAACAAACCCATCTTTGCATCTGTAACAACAAAAAAATTAAAAAAATGGAAACAACAAATGCAACAGCTACAGGAACAAAATGGGTTATTGATGCCGCTCACAGCGAACTGGTGTTTAAGGTAAAACACCTCATGATCAGCAGTGTGAAAGGAAATTTTAAATCTTTTCGCGGCGAGGT
>CAYWKR010000143.1:0-5833 GCA_964458785.1 uncultured Bifidobacterium sp.
GGTGTAGGACCCGCCATGGCATCGGGCAACCAGGTGAACAGCGGAATTTGTGCGCTCTTCCCTGTGGCTCCGATAAAGAAGCATATAGCTACCAACGAAAGAAATCCTGTATCGGCTGAGGCTCCCTGTATGGCTGTTTGCAGGTCAGTAAAATTCAGGGTATGAAACTTACTGAAGAGTAAAAACATCCCTATCAGGAATCCCAGATCTCCAATACGGTTCATGACAAATGCCTTACGGGCTGCTTCGGTATAGACCTGGTTTTTGTACCAGAAACCGATGAGCAGGTACGAACAAAGTCCTACCCCTTCCCAACCGATAAATAAAATCAGGTAGTTGGCACCCATCACCAAGAGCAACATGGAGAAGACAAAGAGATTCAGATAAGAAAAGAACTTTCCAAATCCTTCATCATGACTCATATAGGCAATAGAATATAAATGAATCAGGAACCCGATTCCGGTAATCACCAGGAGAAAAATACTGCTTAAGGCATCTATCTGAAATGCAAAAGGGATTTGCATGGTTCCGCTTTGAATGAAGTCGAACAACGGCAGGGTGACGGCCTGACTTTCCTCCATTGCGGCATGCCCCAGAGAACGAACTTCAAAGAAAATACCAAGCGACACCATAAAGGAAGCCAGTACAGCCAGCGAGGCGATCCATCCACTGCTTTTTCCAAGCCTGTTGCGCCCAAGTCCGCTGATGATAAAACCAATGAGGGGAAACAAAGGCACTAACCACGCTACCTGTATCATGAATGAATCTTAGTTTTTTAAGCGATTTAAGATATTAACGTCAATCGAGTGTACTTTCCGGTACATCAGTACAATGACCGATAAGCCGACACTGACTTCGGCTGCTGCCACCACCATGATAAAAAATACGAATACCTGTGCATCCGCCTGATTATGCATCCGGCTGAAGGTAACCATCAGGAGATTCACGGCATTTAACATCAATTCGATACACATCAGAATGATGATGGCGTTACGGCGCATCAGCACTCCCATAACACCGATGCAAAAAAGGGCCAGACTGAGAAACAGGTAATATTGGGATGGCATATAAAAAAGTTGGGCAAAAATAAGCGCTCAAACCTGAAAAAGGTAATTGTTTCCGGATTGTTTTTTCGACCGAAATCAGGCTTCCAGTATAGCAATATTTTTATCTGTACCACGCCATTCGGTGAGCGCCAGCAGGCGGGTTATCCAACGTAAACGCCCTTGTGGATTTCCTACCCGTTTTGAAATCAGGGCCACTTCTTCATCCTGTTTTCCTATTCGATCGCCCGGTTTCGGTGCCGAAGCTACTTCACTGGCAAAGGTCCATGCCAGATCCCGGGCGGTAGTAATACTAAATCGGGTCAGCATTTCATCGGCCTTTCCCGCCAAAGGCAGAAGCAGTTGAATCAGGGGTGAAATTTTAGACATCCGCAACTCCACGGTTTCTATCATCCCGGCCAGAATCGTATTGATTGTAAAAAAATCTTCCCGAACTGTTTCCAGCGGATTCATTCTCACCGTTTCCACGGCAGCCAGTCCCAAATCGAAATGAATATGGGCATTCATTCCCATCACCAGGTGTTGTAATACAGTCAGGCGCTGGGTAGTGGATGCCCTGAAGGTTTCATACCAGCTTTTACTGCAGGGCTTTCCCTGCTTAAATAATTCCAATGCTTCGAAGTAGCGGTTGGCAAATACCACATCCAGCTTCTCCATTTGCTCAGGTCTGGAGAATTCACCCTGCTTCAGCCCCTGCTGCACCCGGCGGGTCACCCCCAGATACAAGGCAGCAAAATAGCCCAGGGGATTCTTGCTTTGGCGCGATTCACGGGTGATGGCTTCGAGCCGATCCACCACCTGATCAATGGTCGTACAGGGAGATAGCATACCTATCGGAGTTGTTCATTTTTATGGGCCCTCGCTTCAGCTAACCTGGCTTTAAAAAAGTCGGCGTCGCTTGTTTTTCCAATAGCCCGATACGTTATTTCCAGAAACTGAATAGAGACTTCATCATAGCGATCCAGTTCGTAAGCCTTCCGAAACCAGTAAATCGCGCTGTCGGAACGTTGCGTAGCCCCGTAAATACAGCCTATATTATTAATAAAATCGGTTTCCGTACTATCGCCTTTATGGGCTTTCAGAAAATAGGGTAAGGCTTCCAGTAAACGGTTGGTGCCCACCACCGAATAATATTGAGCACTATCTAATTGGCCTGCTTTTTGAAAATCGGCACCTTTTTGTGTGAGCGGTATAGATGAGTTGTAATATACCGTTCCCAGATTATTGGTATAAATCGGATTGGTACTGTCTTCATCCAGTGCCTTTTGATAATATTTTTCAGCACTGTCTAAACGACCGGTATTAAAATAAGCCTTTCCTAATTGATTATATCCATCGCTCGGCAGGGCCGGGTAAATAGAAAGGGCTTTATTGAATAATTGAATACAACGGTAATTGGCTTTCAGAACTGAATCTTTAAGATCAATATTCAAATGATTCTCTTCAATATCGAGTGCCAGATTATCCTTGAAGTCGCTGCCCGACAAATGATTGGCCATATAGAATAACAGATGGGTAGAATTGGGATAGCTCTCCACATCTTTCGAGAATAAACTAAAATCTGATTTCCAGTCGGCATTTCGCGACCAGGTTTTAATACTGTACAATAAGGTAATGCCGAACAGCAGTAGGGTAAATACCGGTGATGCCTTGAGTGAAGGTATCAGGGGTTGTTCTTCGGGTGATTTTTTCTGCAGAAAGCGGGCCATGAGGAGTACCAGGGCCATGGTGAGCCCTACCGATGGTACAAAAAGAAGTCGTTCCCCAAAGGATGTACCAATCAGGAAAAACACATTCGACGTAATGGACATGGCGATAAAAAACCAGAGGAGTGAAAAGCTAAGTGCCGGTTTGTTCACCAGACTGTTTTTCCGGGGTATAAACAGAAATATGGCATAACCCAGCAGACCAGCCAGAATCAGGAACGAAAAGATGAACCCGGGATCACTAAAGCCAACCGGGATCAGACTGGAATAGGAATAATCGCATGATAAGGGATGTGGATACAGGAACGTCATGAGATATAATCCCAGGGTGCGGACCGCCGAAGCGAACTGCGATGTTCCGGCATAGGATGGGTCGGTACACAAGACCATAAAATTATCGAGTGCACTCAGGGTTCCTTTATCGGGGTATTTCGACAAGGTGGCATGGCGGCAGTATAAAAAGAAAAGCGTACATAGCAACATTATGGACGAAAGGATGATATTTTTTTTCCATGAGGCGCTGGTGAAAAAATAAATAAACAAGGGAAACAATGCCACCGCCACCACGGTTGATTCCTTTGAAAAAGATGCCATCAGAAAGGCGGGAATGGCCAGAATCAGGTAGAGCTGTTTTGAATGTTTCAGATAAAGCTGAATACAACGCATGGCTAAAAGAATGCCAAGCAGACTCAGTATTTCATCGGCACTTTTTACATTGGCCACCACTTCGGTATGAATAGGATGCGTTGCAAAAAGAAGGGCAATGGCAAACGCCAGCAAGGCATTTTTTCGCAGGGCTTCATACAATATGCCCCAGAGAATGATCACACAGATTCCGAACAAGATCACATTCATCATATGAAAACGATGCGGGTCCCCATCGAACATATTCCATTCTAAATTAAAAAGCAGCTTCACCACAGGCCGGTATAGCGAATTTTCGAGATCGGAAAAGTCGCCTTTTCGTAAGGGGGTGGTAAAAATCTTTACAGTATTATCCCAACTGACAGGTGCCTTGGTGATTTTATTATTCTTGATAATACCATGATCGTCGAGTACAAAGCGGTGATGAAAAGTATTGCTGTACAGAAAAAAGGTAATGGCAAAAAGTAACAGCGCCGGAAACCAAACACGTTTCCAGTGGGGCGTGTTCTCAACAAGGGGTATTTCTTTCTTGGGTTTAGTGGTTTGGGCTATAGATGGAGCCGGGGTTTGTCTCTTATTTTTTCCCATGGAATTCCGGTTGTAAGAGCCTTAAAAGTAAGTGATCTGAATTAATTCCCCACGCTTCCTTAGTCTTCTCTTCCCTTATTCCGGCTCAGTTCACGTTTTACTTCGCGTTCCTTAATCGATTCCCGCTTATCGTGCGACTTCTTACCCCGTGCCAGACCGATATCAATTTTGGCAAATCCACTTTCACTCATAAAAATGCGGAGGGGAATAATGGTAAATCCTTTCTCGCGTGTTTTTGTCTGGAGTTTTTTTAGTTCTTTCCGGGTCAGTAACAATTTACGTTCACGCACCGGATCGTGGTGATAGGCTGTTCCGTGCGAATAATTGGCTATATGCAGGTTTCGGATAAACAATTCATCCTGATGAAATACACAGAAACAATCGTTGAAACTGGCCTTTCCTTCCCGCAGCGATTTGATTTCACTTCCTGCCAGTACCATCCCTGCTGTAAACTGCTGATCGACATAAAAATGATAGGTCGCCGAGCGGTTAGATATTTCTTTCATGCGCCACAAAGGTAAGTCTGGCTGCGTTTGAATTGAATGTGCTGCTGGATTTGTATTTTGCGCCCTATGAATGAAGAGTATTTCAGCCGGTTCAGAGAACAGACCGTTGGCTATGGTCAGGAAATTGATACCCCCTTTGGCCGAAAAAAAATGATCTACGCCGATTGGATTGCCAGTGGCCGCCTGTATGCGCCGATCGAAAAAACCATGCTGGAGGAAATCGGACCGTATTGTGCCAATACCCATACCGAAACTACACTCACAGGTACCTTAATGACCCGTTCATACCACGAATCGAAACGCTACATTAAAAAACAGGTACATGCCAGTGAAGACGATGCACTTATTTTTTCAGGCTCCGGCATGACCGATTCTATCTCCAAACTGCAACGTATTCTGGGCTTGCGTATGCCCGAACGCAGCCGGCATTTTATTACCCCATACCACCGTGTTACCGAAAACGAACGCCCTGTTGTTTTTATCACCCATCTGGAACATCACTCCAATCATACCTCGTGGCTGGAGACCCTTGCCGATGTGGAGATTATTTCACCCGATGCAGAAGGCAGGGTGAGTTTGGATCATTTTGCTGAATTACTGAACACGTATCAGCACCGACCGTTGAAAATCGCATCCGTCAGTGCATGCAGTAATGTAACCGGAATTTTCACCCCCTACTATCAGATCGCCGAAATGATTCACGATGCCGGTGGATTTTGTTTTGTTGATTTTGCCTGTTCAGCACCCTATGTTCCCATTGATATGCATCCCGAAAATCCGAAACAGTCGCTGGATGCCATTTTTATTTCACCACATAAATTTCTGGGGGGACCCGGAACACCGGGTGTGATGGTGATGAACCGGAAATTATACCAGAATGCCGTTCCCGATCATGCCGGAGGTGGAACAGTGAAATTCACTACCCCCTGGCGCTATCACGAATATATCGATAACCTCGAAGACCGCGAAGATGGCGGCACCCCTCCTTTCCTGCAGGGTATACGTGCAGCACTTAGTTTTAAACTGAAGCATGAAATGAACCCGGACATGATGCTGCAACGGGAAGAAGTGTTATTGAAAAAAGTATTTGATACGCTGAATACCATTCCCAACCTGCATATTCTGGCCAAACATCTCACCCACCGTATTGGAGCGATCTCGTTTTATATCGACGATCTTCATTTTAACCTGGGTGTAAAACTGCTCAACGATTTGTTTGGCATTCAGGTACGCGGTGGATGTGCCTGTGCCGGCACCTATGGACACTATCTGTTGAATATCAGTCGCGAAGAAAGCGATACCATCATTCGCCGCTTGCATCAGG
>CAYWKR010000144.1:0-5807 GCA_964458785.1 uncultured Bifidobacterium sp.
ATACGGGCTGGGTAATGACTTACAATTTTTTTGTTCATGATGGTGAACCATGAACTTAACAGGGACGCTACCAGTCCCAGACCGATACCCATAGCATAACGCATTTCGAAGTGATAAATGCAATACATCCCGATCAGGGCCAGAAAACCCGTGAACATTTCTCTGTAATTGAAGCGGGTACGAAGAATAACAGGTTCCAGCAGGGCCGTAAAAATACCGGCAGTAGACAGGCAGGTGAGAGCAATAGACGCGTTGGCAAATTTAATAGAACCGTAAAAGGCCACCCAATGGATAGCAATTACACTTCCAATGCCCATAAAGCGGGTAATTTCTTTCCGGCTGACAGGTACAAATTCCCTTCGATATAACAGAATAATAAAGAAAATTGCAGCTGTAATCAGGGTTCGGTACCAAACCAACGGATATTCGCGTAACGTAATGGCCCGGCCTAATACACCGGTAAATCCCCAAAGGAAAACAGCCAGATGCATTTTAAGAAGGGCATTCTTCATATTCACGGACAAAATAATAGAAATATCGAAGGAATAATTGGGTTTTTAGAAAGAAAATAATACTTTTGCCCTCCTTAAAATTAAGAGCGATGCCAAAGATGAAAACCCACTCCCGGGCAAAAAAGACCTTCAAAGTAACCGGAAGTGGCAAGGTGAAGCGTTTCAAGGCCTTCAAAAGCCACCTGCTGACCAAAAAAGCGACCAGTCGTAAACGTCATTTACGGGGAAGTACATTGGTAGGTAAAACAAATTCAAAAATGGTGAATCGTCTTCTTTGTATAGGAGGTTAATCGATTGACAAATTCTTCATACCGTAAATTAATATACTATGCCACGTTCAAAAAATGCCGTTGCCAGCCGGGCCAGACGTAAGAAAATATTAGCACAAGCCAAAGGGTTCTATGGTAAGCGTAAAAACGTGTATACCGTTGCTAAAAACGTTGTTGAAAAAGGGATGACCTACAAATTTGTAGGCCGTAAACTTAAGAAAAGAGAATACCGCACGTTATGGATTGCCCGTATCAGTGCTGCCGTTCGTGCCGAAGGAATGAATTATTCAACCTTCATGAACAAACTGGCAAAATCAGATATCGGTTTGAATCGTAAAGTACTGGCTGATCTGGCTATGAATGAGCCTGAAACATTTAAGGCGATTCTTGCCAAGGTAAAATAATTAAACCTTTAAAGGGTGGAAACGTATCGTTCAAACGGTACGTTTTTTTTATGCCTTATGTTTTAGCTTGTAATAATCCAGAAAGTAAATCACCCGGAACGATAACTCATAGGCGTGGGGTTTCTTTACAATGGTTCTCAAATTATGGAAATAGGTATTTTCATTTTGTTCGTTCAGGAGATAGGCATCATTCAGCCATTGTTTATAACTGAGTACCATACGGCTGCCGGGACGGAACATCCAGTTGAAAAACACATCCACGTTTTGTAAATTGAAATTTTCGTTATACCCGTTTTGATACGGACGAATTAAATTTCTCCAGTTCCCTTCCTCATCCACCTGATGAAAGGAGTGGTAATAGATAAACGAATTATAATGGCGGAAACGGGCCGTTAAATTGGTATTTGGATTCAGGTTGTAGCGTACCGAAAATTCACCATTATACTCCCGCACATCTCTTTTACCAGCCAAAGGCTCATTCAAATTTTCATCGAAATAGGCGTATCCAACGGATCCATTATCCCGGGTCATTTCACCCGAAAGAATCAGGTCGAAACGGGGAGACACACGGTAACGCAAACTTTGAAATGTAAACAGGTATTCGGTATGAGCATAATTCGATAATCCGAAACCGGCATAATAGCCCCAGAATAATTTTTTCCGGCTGTCGGAACTTCCATCTAAAGCATTATAGATATAAGGATTGGTTTTTAATTTTTTATTCCACGCACTGAACTGGTAAAAATCAACCGGAGCAAAGGGTTTACTCTCTATCGAATAGGTAATATCCCAAAAGCTTTTGAACAACAGGAAGCACGAAGCTTTGGCTTCATAATACTTGAATTGAAAGGGGATGGTATTTTCTGCCAGTTTATGTTCCAGACCCAGCCGGTATAATTGCAAACGTTTGGCTTTGGGTTTATTCTGATTATAACTAAAACCAGCGTATTGACTTGAATTATTGTATTCGAACTGAATACCCATATCACTTTTATCGAAATATTTCGATTGCCGGTCGGTGAGCAGGGTGAAATTGAAACGGCCACTCACTTTACTGAACACCAACCCAAATGCACTTCCGTTCTGATCGGTTTGATTTCGGGTATTACTGAAGCGCGCAATAGTTTTTAGTGAATACGATTCCTTACGGTTGAATTGCGTCCACATAAACGAACTCACATTGGCAATTCGTTCAGCATCTGCTGTAATGAGGTTTGTATTGGTAAAGTTGAAATTCGATTGTCCCTTAAATCCTTTGTCAACAACCAGTACATTATAATTGGTGAGGGGCTCTGTTTCTTCCCGGATATGATCACCGCTTTGTTTGTCGGTGATCCGCGCATACATAGGCGACCCAACGGCATTAAATATTCCCAGTCCGAGTTTTTGTTTATTTCTTCCGGAGATCTTGAATGCATTGAGCAGGGTGGTAACATTTGGGTTCTTTTCAATTTCGTACTGTTCGGTATTACCATATTTTCCCTGCACAGTATAATACCGGCTGGGACGTGCTCCTATGCGACGGGTATAAAAAATGCCTGCTTTGTTGAACAATTCGGTGCCTTCGGTAAAGAAGGGTCTGTTTTCGGCTAACTGTTGTTCAAAAGGAGAAAGATTGCGTACCAGATTATCGGAGATTACCTGTGAAAAATCTGGTACCAGTGTCATATCAAGGGTAAACGATTCACTTAAACCATATTTAATGTCTAATCCTCCACTCCGCATCCATCGGTTGGAAACGGTACCATCAGGAGCCTGATGCAGGAAGCCGGTTGAGAGGTATGGGAATAAAAAAATGCGTTTGGGGGGAACGATATTTTCCATTCCCTTTAATTCGCCGGTTTGTGCCAGAAATCCGCTTTTTTGCTGATCCACCCGGTTCCAGTAACTGTTTTCATTAAGTTTACGGACACTGCGCAGAAAGTTAATTCCCCAGGTCATTTTTTCCTGCCGTGCAAAACGAATGGCGCTAAATGGGATTTCAATTTCCACATGCCAGCCATTTTCAGCATGATGCACCTTCGAATTCCAAACAGCATCCCAACCCTGATCGCCATATTCCATCCCTTCACTTAAGCGTTCATCTTGTTGTACCCCTGCACTGCTAACCCTGAAAACAAATCCATTCTGGTGGTCATTGTATGTATCGAGGTACACAGAAAAAACATCGGCATTTACATTATTCAGCATGTCACGGGCAGTGCATTGCTTTGTACACAGCGAATCGGGTTGTTCGAGATATGCGGCAATAAAAACCGAGTGGTCGTTATAGCACATACGAACTTCGGAGGTGAACCGTGATGGTTTGTCGGGTTCTGGAATACTTTGTGTGAATTCGCGGTATACCGTACAGGATTTCCATATCTCGTCATCCAGTATACCATCCACTTTGGGCGACTGGGTAACGCGGTGTATTTCCATACTGCGGGCTGAAGCGAAATTCATTCCGTTGTACAGAAATAATAAAATGTAAATAAGTAATATTCTCATCATGTTCAGGTCAACTCCACAAAGTAACAGACCTCCTTCAAGTCTCGATGGTTGGTCATGACAGGTGGTTTATTTCATAGCTGAATGGGTCATCTAAGGTAAATGAAAAAAGCCTCCGCGTGGGGGAGGCTTTTTATGATATTGTGTTAAAATTTACTTGGCGTCTACTTTAAGCGAATCTGTACCCAGTGAATCTTCTACCGGCTCTGCATAGGCACTGGTATCTGGTTCTGGATTTTTAGGTTCACTCATCCCTTCATCTTTCGACATATTTACCAGCCATTTCCCGTCTTTTTTTACCAGGTTAAGGGTTTGGTCATCATTCGGTTTATCACTGTTGGCATAAGTCACTTCGCAGTTATCGCCATCTTCCTTCACATTTTTAATTTCCACTTTGGTTTCCTTGGCTTTGGCTTTCACCGAATCAGGCATCATACCGGAAAAGCTTGAAAGCATATCCAGCATTTTACCGGTTTCAGGCGTGCCATATTTTTTAGCTGTTTCATAATCCATTTTGGCTAAGGCATTCAAAAAACTGGATGCCACATCTTTTGGATTGCTTTTATTTCCACAGGAAAAAAACAATACGGAAAGCAAGGCCAGTGAAAGGGAAACGAGACGTACTTTTTTCATTCTTTAATTTTTTAAATTTCGGCAAAAGTAGATTTAATACCTTAAATGGCAAAGAATACGGGCCTTATTATTCACAAACAGATTATCGGTTGAAACATACCTGAATCCTTTGTGGTAGGTGGTTTCAAAGAAGTTGGCCTGGCCGGTAGCTGTACGATACGCCTTGTAAACCATTTCGGCGCAGTAGAGACGGTCGTCGCTTTCCAGACTGAATTGCATATCGAACGGTGTATGTTCCCGGTAATACTGCAACACGGTTTTTTGAAGTACTTCACTTTCTTCTTCCGAGATCGGATACCGGCAAACAGCAAACCCGCTGTTGACTTCCGGCTTTACAAAGGTGGAGAACCGGTCTCTTCGCAGTTTTTCATCCGGATTATCTTCTCCTCCAATCGAGTGGTACACATACCAATCTCCTTCCTCGCGAAATGCAATACCACAGTGAGAAAAGCGCTTGTCGTGGGTGTTTAGCTGAGAAAATAAAATACTGATCAAATCCCGACCGGTTCGTAATACAATATCTCCATTTTTTAGTTCGCTGCTACCAATGGCTATCAGCGAATCGGCCTGATGGCTATGGATATCGGAACGTACCGGCTTAGTAATACCTGATGTTTCCGAAGGATTTCCAGGTTGACAGGATAGGAGACAAAAAAGAAATCCTATACTACTTCCCGTCCACTTCATGCCCATTCTTCTCCTTTCGTGTATCACGATCGTGTGCCTGTTCGTAGGCACGGATAATTTGTTTTACCAAACGGTGACGAACCACATCTTCTCCGTCCAGTTCGATATGCCCAATACCTTCAATATTTTTTAAAATATGAATAGCTTTTGATAAACCACTTTGCTGATTCTTAGGAAGATCCACCTGCGACATATCACCGGTGATAACTGCCTTGGCTGACGGTCCTATCCGGGTCAGAAACATTTTTATTTGTAGTTCGGTAGTATTCTGCGCTTCATCAAGAATAATAAAGGAATGATCCAGTGTTCGACCTCTCATGTAAGCTAATGGAGCAATTTCAATAATGCGGTTGGTCATGTAATAATTCAGCTTATCGGCCGGAATCATATCGTCCAGTGCATCATAGAGTGGACGTAAATAAGGATCAATTTTTTCCTTCAGATCACCGGGAAGAAATCCCAGACTTTCACCAGCTTCAACCGCCGGCCGGGTAAGAATAATTTTCTTTACCAGTTTGTTTTTAAGGGCACGAACAGCCAGCGCCACTGCTGTATAGGTCTTTCCGGTTCCTGCCGGTCCTACTGCAAATAAAATATCATTTTTGTCGGAAGAAGTCACAAGTAATTTCTGGTTTCGGGTCCGGGCACGAATGATTTTTCCATTTTGCCCGAATACAAGTATATCATTATTAGGTTCTTCAACCATTTTCTCATCAATGACACCATCATCGTCGCCAAGGATTTGTGAGAAGTAGTTTTCTGATAAATGCCCGTTTCGTTCGAGGTACTGAACAATCAACTGTATTTTTTCC
>CAYWKR010000145.1:0-5801 GCA_964458785.1 uncultured Bifidobacterium sp.
GATGATATTGAAATTCTGGAATTAGGAAGTGGAGCAACAGTTGGACTGAACAACCCTGCCGAACAAAATAGCAGTATTTATCCGAATCCTGCCAACGATCAGTTGTTTATTCAATGCCAGCAGAAAGGTGTACTGAATTATCAGATCAGTAATGCTATTGGACAGGTGATGATGAACGGACAATTACTCAAGAGTCAATCTTCTGCTTCCCTCAATACCAGCTCACTTCCCGAAGGCATCTATTTTGTAAATATTGAAGTGAATGGCTGGAAAACAATTCATCGTCTGGTGATTAAGCGTTAAGTTGTAATACATTACCATTGAAAGAGACTGTTTTAGTAAAGCAGTCTCTTTTTTTTTACCTAAAGTCGGGATTGAAACCCAGCCGCATGCCTTTATCATCTGCACATTGAACCCCGTTGGCAAAAACAGGTATTCCATTCACAAAAACGGTACGGATAGCTGCGGGAAAACGATGTCCTTCAAAAGGACTCCAACCGCAGCGGTATAAAACCGATTCGCGGGTTACATCGGTACTCTCGTTCAGGTTCAGCAAAACAGCATCGGCAAAATATCCTTCCCGTAAATAGCCTCTTTCCCGGATACGAAAACAACGGGCAGGGGCATGACAAGCCTTTTCAACTATTTTCTCCAAACTGATTTTACCCTGACTCCGGGCTTCCAGCAACATCAGTAAACTGTGCTGTACCAATGGAATCCCAGCCGGAGCCTCCCGGTAAGGTTTTTGTTTTTCCTCCCATGTATGCGGAGCATGATCGGTGGCAATGATATCCAGCCGGTCATCGAGCAAGGCCTGCCACAAGGCATCCCGGTTTTCAGGCGCTTTAATGGCCGGATTACATTTTATCAGATTGCCATACTGTTCATAATCATTGGCCGTAAAATGCAAATGATGAACACATACTTCGGAGGTGATATGTTTTTCTTCCAGGGGAAGTAAATTCGAAAACAATTCCAGTTCGCGTTTCGTACTGATATGCAGAATATGTAAGCGGGTTTTGTGTTTCATGGCCAGTTGAATGGCTCCCAGCGACGATTCATAACACGCTTCCACATCGCGGATCAGCGGATGAAAACGGGCATGATTGATATCCGTGCCTTCCTGAAGCAAACGATCGAGATTTTGCTTCACGATGCTTTCCTTCTCACAATGCGTGGCAATCAGCACCTCACTTTCCGAAAATATTTTTTCGAGCGCTACCACATTATCTACCAGCATATTTCCTGTGCTGGATCCCAGAAAAATTTTCAAACCGCACACGTCCTCCTTATGCTTGTTTACCTGTAGTGCTTTTTCGGCATTGTCGTTCGATACCCCCATATAAAAGGAATAATTAGCCAGCGAAGTATGAGCAGCAATACTGAATTTCTCTTCCAGCCGTTCCATATCCAATGTGGGCGGAATTACATTGGGCATTTCCATAAACGATGTAACCCCTCCTGCCACTGCAGCCCTGGCTTCTGTTTCAATACAGGCTTTATGAGTCAGACCGGGTTCCCGAAAATGAACCTGATCATCAATCAAACCAGGTATCAGATATAAGCCTTCACCATTCACTTCTTCACAACGTTCTTTCACTTCAATATGTGAGGCTATTTTTTCAACACGCTGATTTTTAAAATACACATCGGTACATAGGGTTTGGCCTTCATTTACCAGTTGTACATTACGGATCAAATACGATTTCATAGATTCAAAGATAAAGGATTCAGTATGGGTACCGGTGTGGTTGAAGATAAAAGTATACCTTAGACTTCTCATTTGCCGCTTATGCAACGAATTCTGATTTCATTCGTTTTATTCCTTTCTGTCGGAACGGAATGTATAGCCCAGTCGGTATTTCTTCGCCGGAACAGTGAAGACTATTTTCTGACGGAACGCTGTGATGCCATGAATGGGATAGCCGATTCTCTGTTCTCATCCTGTCAGCCTTATTGTACCAAAGACGCTATTCCTTTTCTACAGCGGTATGTACAAAAACACCATCACGAACTGAATCGTACCACCCGGCATCAACTGGAAGCGTTGATGGGTGTGCATGCCGAATGGGCCCCCGATGCCGAAACTGAAACCCGTTCTCGCAAACCCTTGCTTCGCAGTTTTTATCGCTACAAAAGCGATTTTATTCATTATTCCGATCAGGATTTTCTGTTCATCCTGAATCCCATCCTGTATTATCAGCAAACCAAGGAGAAGGGCAATTCCACCGGTTCACTTTTTATCAATACCAAAGGCATTGAATTGCGGGGACATATTTTAAAACGACTTGGATTTTATTCGCGTTTCTGCGATAATCAGGAACGGGGTCCTTTACATCATCAGGAGTATGTATTACATCATCAGGCGGTACCGGGAGCTGCCTTCTATAAGGATTTTAAAAATGATATCCATGCCCAGGATTACATCACAGCCAACGGTTACCTCGATGCCTCGCTGTTACATGAAAAGGTGAATGTGAGTTTTGGTCACGACCAGTTTCATTGGGGCGATGGGTACCGTAGTCTGTTTTTAAGTGATATCGGAGCGCCCTATCTTTTTCTGAAACTGAACACCCGTTTAGGAAAAATAAATTATCAGAATCTCTACCTCTCTCTCACCCCTCAGTTTCAGCGTGGAGCCGACCGTTTACTGGATAAAAAATTTGCCACGCTTCATCATCTGAGTGTTCAGTTAAATTCCTGGTTACAGGTGGGTTTGTACGAAAGTGTAGTGTATGGAAGAAAAAATCAATTCGAACTGCAATACCTGAATCCGGTCATCCTTTATCGTTATGTGGAACAGGCTAATGGAAGTCCGGATAATGCCCTGATGGGTTTGAATTTTAAAGTGAATACGCCGATCCGTATGATTGCCTACGGACAGTTTTTACTCGATGAGTTCAGTTTCAGCCAGATGAAAAAAGGAAAAGGATGGTGGGGAAATAAATATGGCCTGCAGCTGGGTATGAAAATAGCAGATCTCTTTGGCGTGCCTAATCTCTATGTTCAACCCGAACTGAATGTGATCAGACCCTTTACATACAGTTTCCGCGATTCGGTGGCAGAATTTTCGCATTATAACCAAAGTCTGGCCCATCCGTATGGGGCTAATTTATTTGAAGGCAGTATTCAGATACGATACCAGCCGGCACCACGAATATGGCTTTCTTTTAAAGGTATTTATAACCGGCAGGGAAGGGATACCGCTTCGATGGTCACCTTTGGGGGAAATATTTTCAGTTCCTATCAAAATCCACACGATGAATTCGGGGTATACCTTTTTAATGGCTATGTGTCGGAAGTGATGTACGCCAATTTCAATTGTGCCTATGAATGGAAAAGCAGGCTGTATCTTGATTTGGGTGTTCGGTTCAGGAATGAAACCGCCTATCATCCTTCCAATCCAACCTATAGCAGTTCGATGTGGTATGCGGGCCTGCGATTGAATACCGGACGAAGAGAATATGATTACTGAGTGGAAATACCTGATGAGCCATTCAATTTCATTTATATTTGCGCTCTCATAAAAGTACAAGGTGGCCTCGCATCATAATCTAAACAAGGCAACAGGAGCCGGTTTATTGATAGCACTCGGAATTATTTACGGCGATATCGGAACCTCTCCCCTGTACGTATTCAACGAAATTATCAAGGACAAGGGTATCAGTGAGGTATTGATTTTTGGCGGACTCTCCTGCATTATCTGGACCCTTACCCTGCAAACCACCGTTAAATATGTATTCCTTACCCTGAAAGCAGACAATAAGGGGGAAGGTGGCATTTTTTCGCTCTATGCCCTGGTGCGACGAAGAAAAAAATGGTTGGTGATACCGGCTATGATTGGAGGTGCTGCCCTGCTGGCGGATGGTATGATTACACCGCCCATCTCGGTTACTTCGGCCATAGAAGGGTTGCGTCAGGTACCGGTGCTCCATCAGATTACCGAACACAGTATTCTGTTAATTGTACTTTCCATTCTTACCCTGCTGTTCTTTATGCAGCAATTCGGAACTGCCTCCATTGGAAAATTGTTTGGCCCCATCATGTTTATCTGGTTTCTGATGCTGGCCATTCTCGGGATGATGCATATTGGTGATGATATTGCCATTTTCAAAGCATTTAATCCCTGGTACGCCATTAACCTGCTGGTAAATTATCCAAAAGGATTCTGGTTACTGGGTGCGGTGTTTCTGTGTACTACCGGGGCCGAAGCGTTGTACAGCGATCTGGGCCATTGCGGCAGAGGTAATATCCGGATCAGCTGGATTTTTGTAAAGATGGCACTCATACTGCAGTATCTCGGACAAGGCGCCTGGTTATTGGCACAACATCACGGACAAACCATTACCAAAGCCATGATCGATGAAGGCTTCAACCCTTTTTATGGCATGATGCCCGAATCGTTTAAAATGGTTGGAATTTGTATTGCCACCATTGCAGCCATTATTGCCAGTCAGGCCCTGATCAGTGGTTCTTTCACCCTCATCAGTGAAAGCATGCGACTCAACCTTTGGCCCAAACTGAAAATTAATTATCCCAGCGACGCCAGAGGGCAGTTATTTATTGCCGGAATCAATCTTCTGCTTTTTATAGGCTGTATTGGCATCACCTTATACTTCCGTTCGTCGTCGAACATGGCAGCGGCCTATGGATTGGCGATTACCCTTTGCATGCTGGCTACATCTATTCTGTTTGCCAATTTCCTGATTTCACGACGTGTAAAAGCCTTTTTTATTTATTGTTACCTGATTGTATATATCGGACTGGAACTGGGCTTCCTTGTAGCTAATCTGGAAAAATTTCCCATGGGTGGTTATGTTACCCTGTTGGTAGGTGGTGCCCTGTTCGCTATTATGTATGTGTGGTTCCGCTCGCGAAAAATTAAAAACCGCTATGTTGAATTTGTTCGCATGGAAGATTATATCCATCAGTTACAGGATCTGAGTAACGACAGTAGTATTCCTAAATATGCGACCCATCTGGTGTATCTGACCAGTGCCAATAATCCAAAAGAGATCGAACACAAAATCATGTATTCGATCTTAAACAAAAAACCAAAGCGAGCCGATATCTATTGGTTCATACATGTGGATGTGGTAGATGAACCTTACAAAACCGATTATGTAGTTGAAACCATCATTCCGAATGAAATCATTCGTATCGAATTCCGTTTGGGTTTCCGGGTTGAACAACGTATCAACCTGATGTTCCGTAAAGTGGTGGAAGATATGGTAGCCAATAAGGAAGTGAATATTACCAGTCGTTATGCTTCGCTGCAGAAAAATAAAATTGCCGGCGACTGGCAGTTCATCGTAATGGAAAAATTCCTTTCGCACGATAATGATCTTCCATTAACCGAACGACTCATCATGCGCTTCTATTTTATCCTTAAGAAATTTTCACTCAGTGAAGAAAAAGGATTTGGATTGGATTCTTCGTATGTTACTATTGAGAAGTACCCGCTGGTTGTTTCACCGGTCAGCAACCTGCAGTTGTGCCGGGTTGAACATAAATAATTATTCTTCCTTCAGAGCGAAAGATAGTACGGTTGCATCAGCATCTTCATCTCTTCCGAGTACGCTGTTCCTTCCCGTATAAAAAAATGCCGCTGCTTTGTTTCGTTGATTTGTGTTTTGAACAGTACCACAATAACTCTGGCCACATGCCTGCTGCTATGATGCACATATAAAATCTGTTCCGGGTACAGGGCATGCAATGCAGCACACGTTAGCAATTCTGTTTCACGGTCGGCAGGAAATAAAACCGAACAAAGTCCATCTGGTTGCAGAAGAAAGGCGATA
>CAYWKR010000146.1:0-5788 GCA_964458785.1 uncultured Bifidobacterium sp.
GAACTTTAGTGCTAAAAATCCCCGCCATCGCAAAGCCGCCAAACGATCAGAGACGGTAAACTTCCAGTCACTGGACGAAATCACGATATCTGACCGGATTTGGGTTCCGTCGCGAAGTACAATTCCTACCGCCTGATTATTTTCTGTCAGGATCTCCCGAACCGGTTTTTTATAATGAATTTTTCCTCCGCTTTGAATATACCCTTCCTCAAAACGCTTAGCAAAGGAGTAAGATCCTCCCAGCGGGTAACCACAACTTTTTACATCGAAGAAGGAAATCGGCATCATCAGAATCAGCATCTTGACTTCTTCCTGATCGTATAAATAATGGAAGGCTTCTTGTAAAAAAGGGCTTTTAAACCGGGCAGCAAAGGTATAATTGGTCAGGCGGCTCCATTTCCATAAAATAGGAAGGAAGAGCAGATACCGACTCATTTTAATACCACGTATCATCGCCTGAAACCAGGGAACTTTATCCATAATGGGTGGCAGATCATAGCGTTGCATATACCGCATATCCCGTATGAAAGGCTTGATGAGGTGCGCATCGTCCGGAGACAAATCCAATAAATAAGCTTGCAGCTGATCCAGATTAGTATAGAGATAAAACGCATTCCTGCCATATTTATCCCTGTTCTTCTTCAATTCAACCACCATGCGAACATCGTGGTTATGAAACGGAACCGAAGGCATATCAATCAACTCGTTGAATATCTTGTAAAATGAAGAGCCGGGTGCTGAACCAAGAATCCAATGCGCACATCCATCGATCATGTATTCGCCCTTCTTCCAGCTGGTACATAAACCACCCGGTATAGCGTGTTTCTCATAAATCTCGGTTCGGAAACCGTGCCGTTGAAGATAAATGCCTAACGATAATCCGGAAATTCCTGCACCTATAATACTGACCCGGGGGGCTTCGGAACGCATGAAGAAATACCTGAGGTATTAATTGAATTTCTTAGGACAACGGGTTTTTTTGTACGGCATCAGATTGCCAAATGCATCGAAATAAATTGCCACATTGACACCACCAAACCAGTACCAGTCGTGCTTATTATTATCACCACGCACAAATTTATCATTTGGATAATTGCCATCCCAACCTTCCAATTCATCGGTACGGAACGACAAATCCACACTTTGTTTTCCTTTATAACGCATCAGTGTATCCAGATTCACATATGATTTGCTGACATCATCAAGGTAATCGGTAGCTGTATACCGGAATCCCATTTCCGCACTCAACATCACTTTCTTACCAATGAATAATTTCAAACCGCCACCCAGGGGTACACCGGCATTCACCAGGCTGTATACTTTTCGATCGGGATACTGCCGTAATCCCTGGCCTTCGGTACTCAGCGGACGCAGATATATTTTCTCGTCGTTGGCTCCCTGGGTATACGGATTATAATAGAAGGCAGATAAGCCGGCGAAAATGTAGGGGGAAAATTTAAATTCATCAAAATCAACCGGTAAAAAGTTAATTTCAAGTGCTCCATGTACTTCGAAGAGGTTTGTTTGAAAATCGAGATTTCTTCTTTTAACAGCAGGGGCTTCAGAAAGACTGTCAGCACCATATAAACTGGCATAGGTAGCACCAAAACGGAACCCCACCATGGGATGAACAAAATGTTTGTACATTAAACCACCACAGGCTCTGTATCCTTCTTTTGGAAACCAACGCTCCTGCAAGTCACCATAGTAGCTGGAAGTTCCCGCGAAAATTCCCATTTCGTGATGTTTCTGTGCCATTAAGCCTAAGGGTAAAACAAGCAGAAAAGTCAGGATTCTTCTAAGCATATTCAGGATATATTAAACTATCGGTAATATTACTAAAAGAATACGAAATAACATAAAATGGCGGTAAAATTTTGAAGGGCAGGGGGCTGGTAGTATAATTTCAACCTATTGTAACTTTTGCAGGGCCGATTTCAGGGTACTTAACATAGCAGGAATGGCCTGAATTGAGCAGGTACCCACGCTGAGACGGAACCAGTCGCTCTCCCGGTCGGCACCAAATGCCGAAAACGGTACTATAGCCAGATGCGCCTCTTCAAGGAGGAATTGACTAATATCGCTGCTTTTCTCAATCTTTTGTTCCCCATGTTTAAGCCCTTTGAGTGAGAAGCGAATGGTCAGGTACATAGCCGCCATAGGAGCAATGGCATCTACCGGATACCCTTCCGATTGGAGGGCCATTATTCCTTTGAAAATCAAATCCAGTCGCTGATGAATTTCGTTGCGGTTTTGGATCAGAAAGGCATCTACCTCCTCTGTTCTTTTCAGAAAACGGGCCGTGGCTACCTGTTCAGCCATTGGACTCCAGGCACCCACATGACTTAAAACGGCCTTCATACGGTCAATGATATCGGAAGGACCAAAGGCCCAACCCACCCGAACACCGGTAGCACAAAACGATTTACTGATTCCGTCGATAAAAATGGTATACTCTTTTAATTCCGGGAATAAACTTACCGGGTCGAAATGTTGGGTATCACCAAATGTCAGTGTCCAGTAAATCTGATCATATAAGATGAATAACGGTTTCTCGTCTGCAGATCTTGTTTTATTTTCCGCTATAACCGCTTCACAAATCGATTTCAATTGGGGTTTGGTGAAAACGGTACCGGTCGGATTTAACGGTGAGCACAAAGCCAGTAAGGTGGCCCCTTTCATATGTGGAATCAGTTCTTCGGCTGTAGGAAGAAAGTTGTTCTCCGCTTTTGCTTCAATACAAATATGTTCACCATCTACAAAATGGGTATAATGATTATTATTCCAACTGGGAACCGGATAGATAATTTTATCCCCCTCATCGCAGATCACCCGGTAGGCTGCATAAATCAGCGGACGACCACCACCCGAAATCAGAAACTGATCGGCAGAATACGAAAGTCCCTGTTTCGATTGAATAAACCCGGATAAAACGTTTCGCAATTCAGCAATGCCGTTTGCCGGTGGATAATTGGTTTTTTTGTTCTGGTAGGCCAGAATGATTTCTTCTTCCAATGCTGCCGGAATGGGAAAAACAGAAGGATCAAAATCTCCTATGGTGAAGTTATAAATTGATTGTCCCTGTTTGATCCGCTCGTTGATTTCATTGCCCAGTTTAATGATCTCTGAAGGGATCAGGGTATTGGCTAATTGTGAAAGTCTACCCATCGCCTGTCCTTTTTTGTATGCATAAAGAAAAGGTAATTTGAAGGATTTACATAATAATTAGAAGTGTTTTCAGATGATATCGTTTTTGCATCAGTGTTTATAATACAGCTTATTGGTATCTCCGGGCTGGAAGATATCCATTTTCAGATCCGGATTAATTTTCACCGTTCCAACCTGTATGACGGTCAGGGGTGTTTCAATTCGTTTGGGAATCATTACGCCTTCGGGTAAACGGGTATATTCACCAAACAAACGATCCTCTTCATAATCGGCACCAGTGAGTACCATGCGGTCGATCATCTGGGTTTGGGTATTTACAAAGCAGAAGTATTGACGTCCGCTGGGGTACCGGATAAGAAATTTATAATATTCATTGGATCCAACGGTTTCGATATTCAGCAACTGAATTTCTCTGTTTTTTTCTCTGTAATGAATAAAAGGGTCATCCGGATCCAATTCCTCCCTGTACGAAGTAATCTCTTCGGGAATCAGCGTCAGCACAGAAAAATTCGGATTGTCCGGTAAATACTTCCAGCCTTCATTTTCATTTACTATGATATAGTATACCTTATCGTTTCCAATTCCAGCCCGGTCTTCGATACGGATATCCTTTCGCAGGGCCTTGTTCCTGATAATCCGACGGGTAATTTTAAATGTGGTTCCATCCATCACCATGGTTTCAGAAACCTGCATGCTTTTAATCTGGTCCCATTTTTCTTCGCCTCCTACCGCACGAATGTGTGCTTGAATCAATTCTTCGGTACTTTGGGCCTGAAGAGGTGTACAGAATAACGACACCATACTCATCAGCAGAACAAGGAAATAGTAGTTCATAATATAAATTTACAAACGTTGTGAAATGGTTTTCAAGATGTTCTTTTTCCACGAATTAAATTCTCCTTTCAAAATTTTACTCCGGGCTTCCTGAACCAGATAAAGATAAAAACTTAAGTTCTGAATACTGGCTAATTGTAAACCTAATAATTCGCCGGCCATAAATAAATGTCGCAGATAGGCTTTGGTATATTGTTGAGAAACGAAACAGGACAGACCGGGATCCAGCGGACTAAAATCATCTTCCCATTTTTTATTGCGAATATTCATGATGCCCTGGGTGGTGAAAAGCATCCCGTTTCTGCCATTCCGGGTGGGCATTACACAATCGAACATATCGACACCCAGTGCAATATTTTCCAGAATGTTTTCCGGAGTTCCTACTCCCATCAAATACCGGGGCTTTTCTTCCGGCAGAATGGAACATACCAAATCACACATCTCATACATTTGTTCTGCTGGTTCCCCAACACTTAACCCACCAATGGCATTGCCTTCACATTCCATGGAGGCAATAAATTCGGCACTTTCCTTTCGCAGTTCAGGAAACACCGATCCCTGAACTATTGGAAACAGACTTTGCGAATACCCATACAGTGGTTCACTTTCCATTTGATGTTTTACGCATCGTGCCAGCCAGCGGTGGGTGAGTTGCATCGACTTCAGGGCATAGTTATATTCACACGGGAAGGGAGTACATTCATCGAAGGCCATGATGATATCGGCCCCAATGGAACGTTGAATGTCCATTACATTTTCAGGGGAGAAAAATAGTTTTCGCCCATCAATATGTGAACGAAATTCAACGCCTTCTTCTTTCAGCTTACGAATCTCATTCAGACTATACACCTGAAATCCTCCGCTGTCTGTAAGTATAGGTTTATTCCAATGCATGAAGGAATGCAGTCCACCGGCTTTTTCAAGAATATCTGTACCCGGCCGCAGGTATAAATGATAGGTATTACCCAAAATAATCTGTGCATGAATATCATTTTCCAGTTGTTCCTGATTGACACCTTTTACTGAACCCAATGTACCTACTGGCATGAAGATCGGAGTTTCGATCATTCCATGGGCTGTTTTTATCAAACCGGCGCGGGCCTTTGTGTCTTTATCTTTTGCCAGAAGTTGAAATTCCATCTTTGTACCTTACTTTTGAAGCCATGCTTGTATCTCCGGATTTGATAGCCTGTGCAGTGCTGTTATTGTTTATTTTAATTCAATTATTTTATTTTCTCTTCTTCTTTTCCCGACTAGCCTTCTACCGTAAATCCGCTTTGCCGGATGAAGCTCCGCAAATTCCAGTCAGTATCATTGTATGTGCCTTCAATGAAGAGGCGAATTTAAAGAAAAATCTTCCCTTACTGCTTCAACAGGATTATCACCGAAATCAAAAACCATATTTTGAAGTGGTGGTGGTGAACGACAATTCAGAAGACGATACCTATTATTTGCTGATGGAGATGCAAAAAAAGTATCCTCATTTGCATGTGGTGAATCTGACACAGGATGCTAAACTGATTCCCGGTAAAAAATTCCCTTTATCCATGGGAATAAAATCGGCACATTGCGACCATGTTCTACTTACCGATGCCGATTGCCGGCCTGCTTCAAAGCACTGGCTTCGCCGAATGAGCGCCTCGTTTAGTGGAACCAAAAAAATTGTTCTGGGCTTTAGTCCCTATTCAGTAGCTCCGGGTTGGCTGAATAAAAAAATCCGCTTCGAAGCTACGCATGGTGCCATCCAGTATCTCTCTTTTGCTTTGGCAGGAGTTCCCTATATGGG
>CAYWKR010000147.1:0-5759 GCA_964458785.1 uncultured Bifidobacterium sp.
CGTAGCAGACCCTGTTTTAATTGGATTTTACAGATACCGGATTGAAAAAAAACTACATTTACCCCTCAATTATCTGAAAAATGAAACAAATCCCTCTGCTTCTCGTGGCTGTATTAGCCCTCACCACCTTCTCCTGTTGTAAAAAGAAAGGTGGCGATACAAAAAAAGATCTCATCGTAGTAGATATCGATCGTTCCGATACCACATCTCTGCCTTTTGCACTTCCACCGTTAGCTACATCGGTAGATCTTTCTACTACGCCGTTTCAGATCGACACCTTTGCCACCAAAGTGGATGAATATATTACACCCTATGGTTTTAATAAAAATCAGATCGTGAAAGTGAATTTGAAAGCCATCAGTCTTGTGCTCGAAAATGCTCCTTCGCAAACGTTTAATTTTATAAAGGATACCCTGACCAGTTTAAGTATTTATGTGGATAGTTTTAGCGGTACCACGCCTCAGGTGGTAGCATTTAAAGTTAAGCGTCCGTTGAATGTCAACAACCTGGTTCTGGATGTGAATTCAACCGATATTAAAGATTATTTCCGTTCTGAATTTATGAAACTATTGGTTGGGTTCAGAACCCAGGAAAACGAAGGGGTGGATGCCAGCACCAAGTTTCGTGTAAACTATACCTTTACCGTTACCGCCGACCCGAATCTATAAGCGGATCACTAATCCGCCCTGTATCAATGCTTCCGGGAGAAAATATTTCCTGAAGAGTATCCAGCTTTTCCCTAAACCTATTTCGCTGTAAATTCCCATTCGTTTGGATGGGAAGTATCGGAATCCGGCCGTGGCTTCCAGACTTAATGGCCGCGGAAAGTCGTACACTATACTGAAGCGTGTGGTATGGGCCAGCGTATACGACCACATGTGAATGAGACCGTATCCCATACCTAACCCTGCATAGAAGTCGGTTTTTTCGCGCTGCATATAATGATAATTGAACCGCAAGGTGCCTGAAATCTCATAGGCCTTAATGCCGAATTCGAAGAGGCGATACAATTGCTGAACTGTATCATACCCCACATCCTGCCAGGTGATTTTCGATTGACTGTATGAACCATTCAAGCCAATACCCCAGTGTTTCCCCAGGCGATATTCGATTTTACCAATCGCCGGTCCGAAACCGTATACCTGAATCTGATCACGTGTGGTTTTATATTTCAGGTAGGCCCTGATAATGCTGGGTGCACCATAGCCGGCTGTGACATACACATGCCCATGCAATAATCCCGTCGTTTCGGGTAATGCCCTGGCCGGTTGAACAGTGGCCAGACACAGAAAGGCTAATACGCTGATAAATTGTTTCATGACAGTTTGCAAGATAATTATTCCCCCGGCTGTGTTTCAGATATACGGCATTTCTTTTCATGAATTATCTTCACCGCATCATGACGAAGATCTGTTTCCTGACTTGCCTATGGATAAGTTCCTTGTGTTCTCTTTCGGCGCAGATCAACAATTCGCTTCTGAGCCGGCGGATGGCAATGAACGACAGCAGTGAGCATGAAGTGCATGTGCAGGTATACAGTAATTTATTTTTTAAGAATAACGAAAGTTTCGATCCCATTGCCACCGGATATACCTTAGCCGGAAGCCAGTTTCAGGCTGCCATTCATTATCAGGCTGTGAAAGGGATCGATTGGATGGGGGGCATTTATTACCGGTACGATTTTGGCGACAGTGCCCGGTCGGTGGTACAACCTATACTGGCTGTTCAACTGGCGCGCAATGGCTATAGTTTACGAATGGGTAGTCTGGATGGTAACTGGAGCCATCGTTTGAGCGAAGTACTTTACCATTACGAACGTTTTATGCAACACCCGAATGAAAATGGTATTCAGTTTCGTATTCAGAAGAAGAAGTTCTGGTCCGACAGCTGGCTTCACTGGGAAGTAATGGAATACCTGAATTCACCGTATCAGGAAGAATTCAGTGTGGGACATTCCAGTAGCTGTACCTTATTTCAAACATCCGGAGGCATTCACTGTGATATGTTGTGGCAGGGATTAATTAGTCATAAAGGCGGACAACTGGACACCGATACTCAGGCATTGAAAACACTTTGCAATTCATCCTTGGGAATTCGTCTTCTATTCCAGCCGCAAAAAAAGCAAATGATCAACGAAGCCGGAATACAATTTCAGGCCATGACTTATAACGATTTGTCGCCACAAAAGAATATGGTCTATACGTCGGGTCAGGGATATTATACCAATGTATGGCTGAATAGTTCCTATGGTATCCAATGTATGGGTGCCTTTTGGAAAGGGCATCGGTTTCTTTCGCCCCGGGGCGACGACCGCTTTCAATCGGTGGCGGGAATCTATGGCAAACCGGGACATTCAGAGACCAACCGTCAATTGCTCATCGGTCGTATCCTGTATCAGAAATCGGTTATGGATGTAGTACAGGTTGATGTCCGGCTTGAACCCTGCTATGATATGATCAACAAAACCCTGTCGTACTTCTATTCGCTTTACTTCGATTTTAACGAGGATATACTCTTAAAAAAATTAACAAGACGCTGAAAACTACACACTGTATTTCGTGTAATTTCCGAATATGAAAAGCGTTTTCTTTATACTCGCAGTATGGTTGTTGCTTCCACACCACGCCATCGGCCAGCAGAACTATTACTGGCCGCGGATTTCACATGATGCTTTCCGTCGCGGTGAAAAACTCTGCTACCGCATTCACTACGGATTTATTGATGCTGTAAGAGCTCAGATCGAAATTACCGGAGAGAACAAACAATTTCAGAACCGGAATACCTTACATGTGATTGGTACCGGCTGGTCGAAAGGAACATTTGATTTTTTCTTTAAAGTACGCGATCGTTACGAAACTTATATCGATGAAGAAGCACTGGTTCCTCATCAGTTTATTCGGCGGGTGGATGAAGGAGGATACCGGATGTCGCAGGACTACTTATTTAATCATCCGCTGCGCAAAGTAAATGATAATGGAAAGTGGTACAGCATTCCCGAGAACATCCAGGATATGCTTTCCGGTTTTTACTTAGCCCGCACCTTCAGTTTTGGGGCTGCCAGTCTGAATCAGGTGTATACCGTACCGACACTGGTGGATGGTGAATTATATCAGTTGCAGATTCGTTTCAAAGGAAGAGAAACCATTAAAACCGATTTTGGAAAAATACGCTGTTTACGTTTTGTTCCTGTTGTTCAGCGCGGACGAATTTTTAAGCATGAAGAAGATCTGGTAGTTTGGCTATCCGACGATAAAAACCATATTCCGGTTCGTGCAAAAGCGGATATCTTGTTTGGCTCGTTAAAAGTTGATTTGCTTTCGTACAGCGGCCTGGTGAATCCCTTGCAGTTCTTCTAAACAGAACCATGGCTTTTCACTAATGCTTGTAATTCATTTAATTTCAACAGTGCTTCCACCGGGGTCAGCGAATTAATATCTACGCCTTCCAGGATTTCCTTAATGCGTTGTAAGTCTTCGGCCAGTCCATCAAAAATATTCAACTGATAATTTTTAACCGGCAAATGTTTTAATGGTTTTAACGGTTGTTCGCTATGATTTTTTTCTTCCAATAACTGCAGCATGTCATGGGCACGCTCTACTAAGGCAGAAGGCATGCCGGCCATACGGGCAACATGTAACCCAAAGCTGTGCGTGCTTCCGCCCAAGGCCAGTTTGCGCAGAAATACAATTTTATTTCCCTGCTCTTTATGTGTAATATGGTAGTTCCGGATGCGGGGAAATTTCTGCTCCAGTTCATTAAGTTCGTGGTAATGCGTGGCAAAAAGCGTCAGGGGTTGAAAGGGATGCTCGTGCAGGTATTCGGCAATACTCCATGCAATACTTATACCATCGAAGGTGCTGGTTCCCCGACCAATTTCATCGAGAACAATCAAACTTCGTGCGCTCATATTGTTCATGATACTGGCTGTTTCATTCATCTCTACCATAAAGGTGCTCTCGCCACCACTCAGGTTATCCGATGCTCCCACCCGGGTAAAAATTTTATCGGTGAGCGGAATACGGGCTTTGCGTGCAGGAACAAACGACCCGGCATGAGCCATCAGACAAATCAGAACCGTTTGACGAAGAAGGGCACTTTTACCACTCATATTCGGACCGGTAAGAATAATTATCTGCTGTTCCTCTTTATTTAGTAAAACATCATTGCTGACATAGGTTTCGCCTACCGGCAAATGTTGCTCAATCACAGGATGTCGTCCGGCTTCAATCCGGAACGCACCGTCTGGTTCTATTTCCGGTTTACAATAATTATTTTTTTGTGCATTGGTAGCAAAACAGGTAATACCATCGAGCTGTGCCAGTACCGAAGCATTTAATTGTATGGGTGCAATATATTCCTGCAGTTCAACCAGAAGGGCTTCATAAATGCGGGTTTCAAGAGCCAGTATTTTTTCTTCTGCCCCGCTGATCTTTTGTTCATACTCTTTCAGCTCCGGTGTAATGTAACGCTCGGCATTCGTGAGGGTCTGCTTTCGCATCCAGTCATCGGGTACTTTATTTTTATGTGCATTGGTTACTTCGAGGTAGTATCCAAACACCGAATTGTAGGCAATTTTAAGGGAAGGAATTCCGGTTCGTTCCGATTCGCGTTGTTGAATTTCTATCAGGTATTCCTTTCCGCTCCGGGCCAGTTTTCGGTATTCATCCAACTCTTCATGAATACCATCCCGTATCAGTCCGCCTTTAGTCGATACCGCCGGCAGTTGATCGATCAACGTATTTTCAATATGCTGTTGAATGGAAGTACAGGGATTCAATTGTTCGGCCATACGAAGTAACCACGAATCGCTGACCGCATTCAATGCATCTTTAATCTCCTGAACACAACGCAAGGTTTTGGCCAGTTGCAACACTTCCCGCGGAGAAATTTTCCGGAGTGGAAGCCGGGCCACCAATCGTTCGGGATCGCCACATTGTTTTAAAATCTGAATAAGGGAAAGATGCAGGTCGCGGTGCAACAAAAAATATTCTGTACTCTGGTACCGCTCTTCCATCAATTGAATATTCTGTAACGGAAAAAGCAACCATCGCCTGAGCAATCGCGAACCCATAGGCGTGACGGTATGATCGAGTATCTTTAGTAAACTGTCGCCATTTTCCCGATTGCTGTCCAGCAACTCCAGATTTTGAATGGTGAAGCGATCCATCCATAAAAAATCGTTTCGTGTAATTCGTTGTATCGAACGGATATGGGCCAGTTGCTGATGCTCGGTATCCCGTAAATAATGAATCACGGCGCCGGCAGCCACAATAGCGAGCGGAATATCGCTGATACCAAATCCTTTCAGACTCAGCGTTTGAAAATGTTGTTGCAATATGTCCCGTGCATAACTCTCACTAAAAATCCATTCATCGAGGGGATAGGTATAAAAGCGGTTTCCGAATTGTTCAGTAAAAAAAAGTCGTTTGGGTTTTTGAAACAGTACTTCCGATGGCCGGAAACTTTGCAGTAATTGATCGATGTATTCGGTATTCCCTTCGGTACAAAAAAATTCACCGGTTGAAATATCGGCAAAGGCAATACCATGTATTTCATTCTGGAGATATACCGCAGCCAGAAAATTATTCCGGTTATTATCCAGCAGTTTGTCGTTGGTTGCTGTACCCGGTGTAACCAGTTCGGTAACTCCCCGTTTTACAATTCCTTTAGCCAGTTTAGGATCTTCCAGCTGATCGCATACCGCCACACGATAACCGGAATAATTTTCTGGCTGCGGTATATCTCCAGAATGAAATACA
>CAYWKR010000148.1:0-5688 GCA_964458785.1 uncultured Bifidobacterium sp.
AAGGATAAATTAGCACGATAGAAGGTATCAAAAAAAATCCTATGGTTCCGTAAGGTCAGTTTTTCTATAATATCGTGCTGAACCTCCGGAGTAGCGGTAGCACTCAGGGCCAGTACGGGAATCCCGGGGTGATGTTCACGGATGGAAGCAATTTCGAGGTACGCTGGACGAAAATCGTATCCCCACTGAGAAATGCAATGTGCTTCATCCACCACAATCAGGCAAAGCGGAAATTCAACCAGGTAATCGAGAAATTGAGCACTCTTCAATCGTTCGGGCGATACGAATAAAAATTTGTATTCCGAGTCTGTGGCCTTCCGGTAAACCGCATCACATTCATCGCGATTCATTCCGGTTTGCAACCATGCGGCTGGAATTTGTTTACGCAGCAATACCTCCGTTTGATCGCGCATAAGGGCAATGAGTGGAGAGATTACCAGACAAAGTCCGTCCATTGCCAGCGCCGGCAACTGATAACATAACGATTTACCTCCTCCGGTGGGCAGTATGGCTAACCCGTCTTCCAGGCGAAGAACATGTTCTATGATCTCCCGTTGCAGCGGGCGGAAGGAATCATAATTCCAGTATTTTTTCAGAAGGAAGTCGAGCTGATTCATCTGCCCGTCAAAAGTAACGGAAGGAAGGGGCATCTGTATCAGCTCCTTTATGAATGCCCTGCAAACCGTATTTTAGCAATCTCATGCCAGCAGTTCGCACTTTTCATTTCTCCACTGCCATTCTGTTTCTGCTTTTCGTTTCTACCCATCCGCTGTGGGCAGCCGGAACCGATATACTTTCTGCCAGAGAACAATTAAAAAAGGCCAATGCCTTGTGTAATTCAAAACCGGCCGATGCCATTCGTATCTGTCATCAGCTTTTGCTTCTGGCCAATCAGAACGGAATGGATTCGGTGATAGCCGAAACAACTATGACCCTCGGGATGGCGCATTATTTTTTAGGTGAATACGACAGTACCCTTTCCCGTTATCTCCAGGCCAGAAATCAGTTCGAAAAACTGCATTTAGTCCACCGCGAAGCCGCCCTGTTAAATGAACTGGGTATTTTTTATATGAAGCAAAACCACAGCGGAGAGGCTGCTTCAGTGCTGCAACAGGCATTTCATATCGCCGATTCACTTCATTTGTACAACCACAAAGCCACTGCACTGAATAACCTCGGATTATTGAATCAACAATGGAAACAACCCGATAAAGCATTGCAACAATTTACGGAGGCCGCACGCATCTATCAGCAAAAGGGCGATAGTACCGGCTATTCGTATAGTTTGGATTATGCTTCTGTAGTGCTGGCCGAAAAAGGAAAGATTCCGGAAGCGATCGCCCTGCAGCAAAAGGCATTGCAACTCCGAACCGGACTGGGTGACCGGAATGCACAAGCCCTTTCACTCATTAATCTGGCAGAAATGGAGTTGAAACGGCAACAAGCAACGAGGGCTATTCAATACCTCGATCAGTGTATCATCCTCAGTAAAGCCATTCAGTTTAACGACCTGCTGGCCTATTGTTACAAAACAAAATCGGTGGCTTTAGCCCAACAAAACAAGCATAAAGAAGCACTGGATTATATGAATCGGTATAACGACCTGAATGCACAACTCTATACTGAAAAAAGCAGCCGGCAGATAAATGAACTACAGACCCGGTATGAAAGTGAAAAGAAAAACCGGCAGATAGAACTTTTAAAAAAAGAAAATCAGCTTAAGAATACACAACAGCAACGACTGCTTCTGCTCATACTGGCTGTGCTAATATCACTTACTGCTGTTTGGCTGATTCGAATCCAGAAACTAAAACAAAAAAAAGCCAAAGAGCTTGCTACCCGCGAGCTTCGGGAACAGGAAGAACGCAACAAAGCTGTAATTGCGGCCGAAGAGCGGGAACGAATTCGCATAGCCCGTGATTTACACGATGGGGTGGCACAAACCATGGCCGCAGCACGCTTACAGCTCGAAGCCTTCATGCTGAAAAATCAGGCAACAGCGCTTTCACTGCAAAATGCCTTTACACTGATTGATGATGCCGCTCGGGAAGTACGATCGGTTTCCCATAGTATGATACCCAATGCCCTGTTGAAATCGGGATTGTTAGCCGCTGTTCGTGAATTTGTTCAGCGTATTGGTCACGATCAGTTGCATGTGCACTTACAGGTGAGTGGTCTCGACCGGCGGCTTCCACAGGAACAGGAAGCCGTAATCTTCCGGATTTTACAGGAATTGGTCAATAACATCATTCGCCATGCTGCTGCAAGTGAAATCACTATACAACTGAACCGGGATGAAGCACAATTTTCACTGATGGTAGATGATAATGGCCGGGGTTTTGATCCGGCCACACTTTCATCCGTTCAGGGTATTGGATTCCGTAACATCCGGTCGAGGGTCGATTTTCTGAAAGGTGAATTACATATCGATTCCATGCCGGGTCGGGGTACCACCGTGCTGGTAGAAATACCCGCTACCCCCACGATTACCTAAATGACTGATTATTTTTGTATGGTGGAAGGGAGTGATTGTACCTGATTTTCGGCACGGTTTCCTAAAATCCAGTACCAGATACCAGCGCCCAGCAAAAGAACTAACAGCAGGGGAAGTATCCATTTTAAGGCTTCTCCCTTTTCGGGTTCTGCTTCCTCTTCCGGGAATCGGATTTCGGCCGGATCGTCGTGTACATTTTTTGTGGCTGCTTCTTCCTGTATCCATTCCTGTAAATCGCGGGGAACCAGTTTTTCAACCGATAGCGATGGATCGGTCATCCGGTTCAGCAGCGTTTGAAAACTAATTCGTTCCAGCAGAATAATTCTTCCCAGAACCCCTGCGGTAATATTAGCAGTAAGCGCCAGTAGTACCGGTGTTCCATTCATCGAGGTTCCTGAAAATCCGGATACAGCACGGGCCAGTTCTTCTTCCTTTTGCGGAAATAAAAGACTGTAGACACTTTGTCCCAGACTTAAAGCGGGCGCATTCATACTTCCCGACCGTAAGGCATGTAACATATCGTCGTTGGCACTTTTATTTCCACCGGCACGTACCAGCAAATCGGCGATCAATTCGTGATGATCGCGGGGAGCATGGGCCATCCGCATAGCAAACAATGGAATACCGGCCCGGAACAGATTCTGCACTCCTGCCTCCGGTTCGCCGGTACTTTGCGCTGCATGACTGATTAAGGCGGGCTGCAGTGATTCGAACAAGATTTCAGGAAAGACATTCATCACAAAAAATTTCGATGTGCAATTTGGTTTAAAAAAAGCACAGGCCTTTCTTCCTCCCCGATTTTTTATACACGCCTTATCACGGCACCCCGTACTTTTGCCGGGTGTTAAAAATAGCCGGAATAGAACTACCCGATTTCCCATTGTTGCTGGCACCTATGGAAGATGTAAGCGATCCGCCTTTTCGGGCCGTGTGCAAGGAACAGGGAGCCGATCTGATGTATACCGAATTTATCAGCAGTGAAGGTCTGATCCGTGATGCCATCAAGAGTCGTCAGAAGCTCGATATTTTTGATTACGAACGTCCTATTGGCATACAGATTTTTGGTGGTGATGAAGAGGCGATGTGTTTGTCGGCCCGGATTGTGGAAGCCACCGGACCGGATTTATGTGATATCAATTTTGGTTGTCCGGTTAAAAAGGTAGTATGCAAAGGTGCCGGAGCCGGTATTTTAAAAGATATCCCTAAAATGGTTTCACTCACCCGGGCGGTAGTCGATTCCGTTCGTATACCGGTTACGGTAAAAACACGCTTGGGCTGGGATCAGGATAGCCGGAATATTGAAGAAGTGGCCGAACGTTTACAAGATGTGGGCATACAGGCATTAACCATACACGGACGTACCCGGGCACAGATGTACAAAGGAGAAGCCGATTGGTCGCTGATTGCCAGAGTAAAAGAAAATCCCCGTATTCATATTCCGGTCTTTGGAAACGGCGATATCGATTCGCCACAGAAAGCACTGGAATATAAAAACCGGTATGGTGTGGATGGCATCATGATTGGCCGGGCCGCTATTGGTTATCCCTGGATATTTAATGAGATCAAACATTATTTTAAAACCGGCGAAAATCTTCCTCCTCCTGATATCGAAGAACGTATACGTGTTTGTCGTGCCCATTTGCAATTCGCCCTTCGCTGGAAAGGACCCAAGTTAGGTATACTCGAAATGCGCCCTCATTATTCCAACTACCTGAAAGGTCTTCCTCATGTGAAAGAATTCAGAACGGCTTTAGTGCATGCACCCGATGAAGCCCGGGTGGAGGAAATTTTTGAACAGATGATTATACGCTATCCCGAATACTCGGGACAGTAGCCCCGAATACTCGGGACAGTAGCCCCGATTACCATGGACAGTAGCCCCGAATACTCGGGACGGTGGCCCCAAAATTTCCGGGACAGAAACCATCAATTTCCAGAGACGGTGGCCCTGAATTCCAGGGTCTTTATTCCAGCCGGGACACAATTTACCTTCAAGGCTATCTGCGCAGCGCAGAAATGTTTACTGATAATAGTGATTCGCTTCTATATGTTCACGTACTGCATCAGGTACCAGATAGCGAATCGATTTTTTTTCCGCAATTAGTTTACGAATCAGCGTAGATGAGACATCCAGCATAGGAGCCTGAACGATTTGAATTCGCCGGCTTAAGGAGAGGGGTACTTCAAAGCCGGGACGTTCATACACAATAATATCATTCTCCTGAAGCAACTGCGAATAGTTTTTCCAACGGGTAATATTTGAAAAACTGTCGCTTCCCATTAATACTGAAAATTGATGTGCCGGATATTTTTCCTTCACATGGAGTAAGGTATCAATGGTATAGGAAGGTCGGGGTAAACGGAATTCAATATCACTTACCCGAAAACGGCTGTCGTTCTCCACAGCTAAACGTAACAAATGAAGTCGGTGCTGTTCGTTTAACAGGCTGCGACTTTCTTTTAACGGGTTTTGCGGACTAAGTACAAACCATACCTGATCAACCGGACAATGAGAAACCACATGACTGGCTATAATCAGATGGGCCTGGTGTACAGGATTAAAACTTCCGAAGTATAAGGCAATACGCATGAAATCTGGGTTTGTGCAAAACCGCTTACATTTTGTTTATAAATTAAAGATAGTATTAACAATAGCCCCCTTGATCTTATCGTTAGCTTTTTTCATTTTTGAATACGCAAACTGCAACAACATTTTTTAGTAAAGATATTTGGTCCGCGAAGCTGGGAATTTCTCAGGAACTTGTTTGAGGGGGTTGGTGTTTCCACCTTCGATGCGACCAAACCCAATTGGCTGGCTGGCGTTTGATACTCTCTTCGAGAAAGCGGACATACCGTTCGGTAATTTCACCTTCGGATGTCTCCCGGGAGTTATCAAACGCCAGTTTCAGTTTTACTTCATAATATCCCCTGCGAATCCGGATAATCTCTCCAAAATACACCAGGTTGTTATACCGTCGGGCCACAAATTCCGGTCCCTTAAAAAAGGCTGTTGTCCGGTTCATAAACCGGTTCCACGACACCCTGCGCGGATCACTGGGATTCTGATCGGCAATAAAACCCCAAAGAACCGGTGATGATTGTATTACAGCCAATTGGTTTTGCATATCCTGCACTTTCACCAGTTTCATACCGGCCCGCATGCGGATATGTTTCATCAGGCGGTTGAAGTGCTT
>CAYWKR010000149.1:0-5680 GCA_964458785.1 uncultured Bifidobacterium sp.
TGTTCTTTTACCACCTTCTGGTACAACATGGCGGCTTCGCTGTAATCTTGTTTTTTAATAGCCATTTTTGCTTTCTGCATCAGGATATCATCGGTAAGGGCATGTTTAGGAAAAGCGATCCCGATACTGTCGAGCAGGGCCAGGGCTTCCTCATCGCGATTCTGAAATTCCAGCAGATCGGCTTTGGCAAATAATTGTAGAGGAACCGGATTGCTGTCGGCAGCCACATTATTTTCGGTAATCAGTACCGACAGGTTCAGGGCATCATTGGCAATCAACTCGGAAGTAGATGCTTTAAGTACATCAAGTTGTCCCTGCGCCCATGCAAAATCGCCACTGTAATACGAGAGTTTGGCATTGCGAAACCGGGCTTCTTCCCCTAAGGCATCCTGCTTAAACTCTTTATCGACCTGTGCATATAACAAGGTGGCATCCCAGATATTATCGCGCAGTAATTCATAATCGCCCATTTCCAGTTTACAACGACCTTTTAAAGCAGCCGGCGCACTGCCCGATTTTACCACATTATTCAGCAGGCTGATGGCCTTATCGATATCATGAGCGTATCGGGCTTCCAGTTCGGCATATTCACGCAAGGTTTCCTTTTGCATATACTGCGGAAATTCATTCAGGAAATCGTCGTATGCCTGTGCCAGTGCCTGAACATCGGCAGCTGTATAAAGTGCATTGTGTTGCAGTGCAATTTTCATGGCGGTGAGTTTTTCACTGCGACTCATTTCATAATAGGGTTGTTCTTTACCTAAGGCACTCACAGCATCATAAGCGGCAAAAGCAGCTTTGTACTGTGCTTCCCGCAAACATACCCGTGCAAATCCCAGCATCCGCCGTCCACCTTCATTAAGTTTCCGGTCAATCGATTGAATCAGGGTAAAGGCTTTTTCGTAATCCTGTTGTTGTATATACATCCAGGCAATAAGATCGGGATAAGCCTGTACCTCGGGTTCTTTGGCCATGCGTTTTTCAATACGATTCTGCAGATCCTTGAGTTCCTGGGGCTGCTTCATCATGCGCATAAAAGTGGCTTTAATCTGATCGGCCTTTTCGTATTTCGAAACATAGAAATCGAGCAGACTTTCAACCGCTTTTTCACGGTTACCCTGTTTGTCGTACAGTAAGGCCAGTTCTTCGGCATACAAATAAGGATATTCTTTATGATAGGCCTTTCCTTTTTCGTACACAGCAATAGCATGTTCCAGATCCCGGTCTTTTTCGAACAACGACGCATTGAAACGTACCGCTTCATCTATATCGGGGGTTTTATCCAGAATTTTGCCAATCAGTTTGTCTGCTTTTTTATCTTCCTTTTGCGAACGGTACACCTTCACCATCTGGTACAGCAGTTCGGTATTATCGGGATTTGATTTAATCAAGGGTTTCAGCACTTTTTCGGCCGAACGGTAATCATTCAGTCCCATCAGGCATTGCAGATAGGCCTTCTGAAGCTCCCGGTCGTTGGGCGAATAATCGAGTAATTGCTTATAGGTAGCTGCTGCCTTTTCATAATTCCCCGACAATAAATATTGTTTGGCTACCTGCAATAGTTGTTCCTGTGCCAACAGGGGCAGTGAAAAAAACAGGAACAGGATGCTGAATACTTTTTTCAAGAGGCCAAATATCCGAAATATTCGAAACCGAAATACAGGATCCACAGAAGATGAAAGCGTCTGCCGGTGATGTTGGAAGGGCTTCCGGGTTAAAAATCGCTGTAAGGCGCTGTTGGCGGACTTCATAGAACGATTTCGTGCCCGGAACCCACTGAAGGGAATGGAATGAATTAACTTTTTATTAGAGGGCTGGGTTATGTGTTGGAACTACCTTCGTTTAAGGTGGAGGCAACAATAAAAATTGCTTGCAGGTATGAAAAGCATTGACTAACTTGGGCAATACTTCATCATCTGCTTCCGTCAGGGGGGAAAATTGAACGTTTATGGCAAAGTCGAAGAAGGTCGCAAAGCCCGACCTCAAAAAAGCATTACAGGAACATTTTGGATTTGATCAGTTCAAAGGCGAACAACAAAAAATTATTGAAAGTGTACTTTCCGGAAAAGACACGTTTGTTATCATGCCTACAGGAGGCGGAAAGTCGCTTTGTTATCAGTTGCCCGCTTTACTGAGTGAAGGAATTGCCATTATTGTTTCACCCCTGATCGCGCTGATGAAAAATCAGGTGGATCTTTTACGTAGTTACAGTGATATTGATAATGTGGCTCACTTTCTGAATTCTTCGCTGAACAAGGGACAGATTAAAAAAGTGAAGGAAGATCTGCTGGATGGAACCACAAAAATGCTGTATGTCGCTCCGGAAACCTTAACCAAGGAAGAGAATGTGGAGTTTCTGAAGCAATTGAAAATTTCGTTTATCGCTGTTGATGAAGCGCACTGTATTTCGGAATGGGGGCACGACTTTCGTCCGGAATACCGCAAAATCCGTGATATCATCGATGCCATTGATCCTGATCTGCATATCATAGCGCTCACAGCTACTGCAACGCCAAAAGTGCAGGATGATATTCGAAAAAACCTGGGCCTGAAGAAACCCAATGTCTTTATATCCTCATTCAACCGCCCCAACCTGTATTACGAGATAGTACCCAAGGGAAAGAAAGATCAAACGGTAAAGCATATTGTAAAATTCATTCAGCAAAACCGGGGAAAGAGTGGAATTATTTATACCCTGAATCGTAAAACCACTGAAGACCTGGCTCAGTTACTGGTAGCTAATGGGATCAGTGCCGTAGCCTATCATGCCGGACTTGATAGTAAAACCCGGGCCGACCGGCAGGATCAGTTTCTCATGGAAGAAGTGGATGTAATTGTAGCCACCATTGCTTTTGGAATGGGTATCGACAAACCCGATATCCGTTTTGTGATGCACTACAATATTCCCAAATCCATTGAAAATTATTATCAGGAAACAGGCAGGGCTGGTCGTGACGGACTGGAAGGAAAATGTTTGCTGTACTTCTCGTATAAGGATGTACAAAAGCTCGAGCACCTGATGCGGGATAAACCCCTTTCGGAGCGTGAAATGGGAGCCCAGCTGATTGGCGAAACGGTAGCCTATGCCGAAAGTGCTATTTGCCGGCGTAAGGTATTGTTGCACTACTTCGGTGAACAATACGATGAAAGTATGTGCCAGTGTATGTGCGATAACTGCCTGCATCCGAAAGATAAAATCGACGTAAAGGATACAGTATTTACAGCACTTGAAACCATTCGTCAACTCAAGGAAATGTTCGGAATCGATTATGTGATTAATGTGATTCTGGGTCGTTTGAATACACAGATTCAATCATTCAAACACAATAAACTCAAATGCTTTGGCATGGGTGTTCATTTCGATGTGGATGATCATTTCTGGAATTCATTGTTACGGCAGATGATGGTGGAAGGACTTATCCGGAAGGATATTGAAGAATATGGATTACTGAAACTGACCGATAAAGGCAAGGCTTTTTTAAAGAAGCCATACAGTTTGAAGCTTTCCCTCAATCATAAATTTGAAGATGCCGATGGCGATGATGAGGAGAGTGCTGGCGGACAGGGAGGGGGAAGTCATGCCCTGGATCCCAAACTGCTTGAAATGCTAAAGGATCTCCGGAAACAGGTAGCGAAGCAGCACAATGTTCCGCCTTTTGTGGTATTTCTGGAGAACTCGCTGGAAGATATGGCCACCAATTATCCTACTACGCTCGCCGAAATGGAGAATATCCAGGGGGTGAGTAAAGGAAAGGCGTTGAAGTTTGGAAAGAAATTTGTGGAATTGATTGCTTCCTATGTAGAAGAAAACGACATTACAAAGACCAGCGATTTTGTAATGAAGAGCGTGATGAACAAAAGTGGAATCAAGGTATTTATCATTCAAAATATCGATAAGAAGATTCCGTTGGAAACCATTGCCAAGATGAAAGAACTGGATATGACCGATTTGCTGCATGAAATGGAAACCATCGTGTCAAGTGGTACAAAGTTGAATCTTGACTATTGCATTAACGATTATGTGGATGAATACGACCAGGACGATATTTATGAGTACTTCCAGACCAGCGACCGGGGTAATCTGGAAGAGGCATACGAAGACCTTAAAGAGAATAACCTGACCCGGGAACAGTTGCAATTGGTACGTATTAAATTCATGAGCGAATATGCCAATTAAAAAAAATTGGCTTTTTAGGATATATGTTTATTTTTGCTGCCCGTTAAGGGAAAAGGTGCGGTAGCTCAGTTGGTAGAGCAAAGGACTGAAAATCCTTGTGTCGGGGGTTCAATTCCCTCCCACACCACAAAACACAAAAACAGAGCGAGTGCGATGAGCACTCGCTCTGTTTTTGTACCTCGCTCTCACACTGTTTCTCGCTCTTCATTTAGTTAAGTATTCCCACAAATAAAATCAGCGTTCATATTCATCGCTTTCGCTCTTCGCACTCGCTCTGATTTGTACTTCGCTTTCGCTCTTCGCTCTCACTCTGATTCGTTCTGCGTTTCTATTCATTCACAAGCAGTACCTCCTTTCTCTCCTTCCCCATATTAATTTTCTTTGTCATTCAACTGTAAGATTTTGAATGTATTCCCCCTTGTAGTTCTTTATTTCCAGTCTTTCAGATGAATTTTGTTTCACTAACCAAAACCAAAAAACATGTTTATGAATAAATTCTTCCTCTTACTCCTATCGCTTTTTCAACTGAATACATCCAATGCACAGGTATTCAATCCTCTGCTGGCGAATAAGCTTCAATATACACTCGACAGTTTATATAATTATTTTTCTTACAATACCAAAGGTGTATCGGTTGCAGTGTATAGTCAGGGGCAGGGATTGTGGACAGGTACCGCCGGATTATCTCATGCCGGTGTACCCATTCACCCGCAGATGAAATTTGGTATCGCCAGCAATTCAAAATTATTTACAGCGATTACATTGCTGAAACTAGCCGAACGGGGAATCATTACACTGAACGATTCAATTTCTACCTGGCTACCTTCCTATCCCAATGTCAATCCCAATATCACGATCCGGCAATTATTGAATCATACAAGCGGTTTATCGGATCCATTTTTTACCTCCTCATTACTCGATTCCATTGTGGCTCATCCTACCCAGGTATATACACCCGCCAGTATCTTGGCCTTATTGGGTCCACCGGCTTATGCCCCGGGAACCGGTTATGCCTATTCGAATGTGAATTATATCCTGGCCGGTATGATAGCCAAAAGTGCCACCGGTCGTGAAATTTCAGCCCTGATCCGTGACAGCGTACTCACGCCCCTTCAACTGGATAGTATTTTTTACGATATTGCTGAACCAGTAACGGGTACACTAGCCCATCGCTGGCATGATTCCACAGATTTTCACACCATTTCAAGAATATCACTCAATACAGCCGGTGGTCCGGCAGGTTCTCTTTTTGCCCGTGCATCGGATATAGTGAACTGGTATCAGGTACTTTTTAATACTTCCTTTCTCAGTCAGACTTCGATGAATGAACTCACTACCTTTTTAATGCCCGGAAATTATGCATTGGGTTTACAACGCATCACTTTTTTTGGTAAAACTACCTGGGGACATGGCGGCTCTACCATCGGATATAAAAGCCGTACGATTTATGATCCCTGTATGAAGGCTGCTGTTTGTGGATTATCCAATTCCGATCAGTCGGCT
>CAYWKR010000150.1:0-5662 GCA_964458785.1 uncultured Bifidobacterium sp.
AAAGCCGGTATTGTATACGAACATCGGCTGATCGATGATATGGTGGCATCGGCTTTGAAATGGAACGGGAATTTTGTGTGGGCTTGTAAAAACTACGACGGGGATGTACAAAGTGATACCGTGGCTCAGGGCTTTGGTTCACTGGGATTAATGACATCGGTGCTGGTAACCCCCGATGGTAAAATTATGGAAGCCGAAGCCGCCCATGGTACGGTAACCCGACACTACCGCGATCATCAGGCCGGTAAGCCTACCAGTACCAATCCTATCGCTTCAATTTTTGCATGGACCCGCGGACTGGCATTCAGAGGTAAACTGGATGCGAATCAGGCCCTGATCGATTTTTGTCATTCACTGGAAGCCGTTTGCATTGAAACGGTAGAAAGCGGTATCATGACCAAGGATTTAGCCGTATGCATTCATGGTAATCAGGTGAAACATGGCGAACATTTTGTTTATACCGAAGAGTTTCTGGATGCCATCGATTCAAATCTGAAGAAAAAAATCGGAGCCTGATAGTCTTCACTGAATCGAAAATGGTATTTCGCCTTGTTCAATCAGACTGAACCGGTCTTTATACCTGAATTGCATTTTATTTTTTAGCAGCTTCCGCACAATAGGCATCTACCGTACTGAATAAAAAGGACGGATAGAGGGAGGCAAATTTGTTATGTAACAACCCACCTACAAGTGGACGGGCAGCAGCTTGTTTCATATCAGCGGTGAGCATAGGTTGTAATTCGTAGGATGCTTCCGGAAAGTATTGCAGTACCCGAAGGGCCAGTTCCACCCGGTTCATCCAATCGGTGGAGGCAATATGAAATACTCCGCTATGTGCATCACGAAGCAGCAGAAACATGGCTCGGGCAATATCCCGGGCATTTACCGGGGTAGCATACTGATCACGCGGGAGTGTCAGTTGAAGTTTTTTCCCTTCCCGGCATTGACTGATAATTCGGGCAACAAAATTTTTATTTCTGATTTCATCGCCATACACATTGGTAACCCGAAGCACCAGATGATCCGGGTGATGAGCCAGTACCATTTGTTCGGCTTCCAGTTTATGTCTGGCATACACACTTAACGCATGCACTTCATCCTCTTCCGAATAGGGGCCATGCAATCCATCGAAGACATAATCGGTGGAAATATAAACCAGCCGTGCCTTACATGCCGCTGCCAGTTGGAGTAAATGCCGGGTCGATTGTACGGTCTTCTGGAAACTTTCTTCCTCATGGTCCTCGCAATAATCTACATGCGTTAAGGCACCACAATGCACAATGACATCGGGGTTCCAGGCTAGTACATCCCAGTTTCCGGTATCCTGCAGATCCAGGGTATTGAAATACACGGTATCCCCGGTAGGAAACGAAAAATAGGATCCCTGAACCTGCCATTGCATTTCGCGGAAATAACGTAAGCAGTTTCCGCCAACCAGTCCGGAAGCACCGGAAATAAAAATCTTCATGCTATAAAATCAGAAGGGTGATTGAAATTGAGCGAGGCTTTGAAAATTCAGATCCCGTTCAGAAAGTCCGGGTGTTTCTACCGGCCAGTTGAAACCAAAACTATCGAAACGAATGCCATCATCGGATGGAGCGTGATATTCTCCATTCACAAAGTAAAAGGTTACGCTTTCTTCTTCCAGACTCAAAAAACCGTGCGCAAAACCTTTCGGAATGAAAAGGGCCTTATTATTTCCGGCACTGAGAATTTCGCTGCAACACTGACCATAGGTAGGCGATGATTTCCGAATATCGAGAACCACATCCAGAATACGCCCGCGGGTACAAAAAACAATTTTATCGTGCTCATAGGGCGGATGATGAAAATGCATACCCCTGATAACATCTTTATGTGAAATGGAAAAAAAACTTTCCTTCAATTCAAAATGTATACCTGCCTTTTGCAGGGATGAATCATGAAACGTTTTTACAAAAGTTCCCCGGTCATCATCGGTCCGAAAAAGTTGCAGACATTTTACTGCCTCAATACGCAAAGGTTCTATATTCATTGTATCAGTTCTCGCTGGCATCTGTGATGGAATCATCAAAATAAGATGCAATTTGTTGTAAGCACTTTACACTGGCATCTTCTTCGCTAAGATACCACTCCACTGTTTTTTCTATTGCAGTTTTAGCATTGTATTTCGGATGCCATCCCAATTCTTCACGCGCCTTGGCTATATCCAGCAGTAAGGTGTGTGCTTCGTGCGGTTTATGCAACTGGTCTATTACTTCTACCGCCCCTCTGGCAGCCCGGGCAATGGCAATGCGGGTTAATTCTTCCACACTTACTATATCATCCGCTTCCGGACCCAGATTATAGGCGGTACAAAACCGGGTAGGTTCATCCCAAAGTTTCGATGCCAGTAAAAGGTAGGCCCCCAGAGGTTCCAGTACATGTTGCCACGGCCTGATGGCATGTGGGTTCCGGAGTGTAATCGTTAAATCGTTTTGTAAACTCCGGATAATGTCGGGCACTATGCGGTTATCGGCAAAATCACCGCCACCGATCACATTGCCGGCCCGCACCGAAGCTATTGATTTATGATGTTTTTCGTATTGACCGGGATTGAAGTAGGAATTGCGGAAAGAACTGATGATGATTTCTGAAACCGCTTTACTGGCTGAATACGGATCATAGCCTCCGAGTTTATCTTCTTCCCGAAAGAGTCTTCCATCATCGGCATTCTCATACACTTTATCGGTAGTGATCATAATGGCCACACATTTCTTCTCCAGGAAACGAAGGGCTTCCAATACATGGGCCGTTCCCTGTCCGTTTACTTCGAACGTATATAAGGGATCTTCATATCCTTTGAGAACCAGAGGTTGAGCTGCCAGATGAAATACATAATCGGGTTCAAAGCGAAGTAATTCCATGCGAAGCGTTTCGGCATCCCGTATATCATGAATGACTGAATTAAAACAAAGGGCATCTCCATGAATCTGATGGTAAAGATCTTCCTGTTTTTCAGGGGCCAGTGCAAAGCCTTTCACTTCGGCTCCCATTCGGCTCAATATTTGTAACAACCAGGTTCCTTTAAATCCGGTATGACCGGTCAGGAATACTTTCTTTCCCTCGAAGTACGGTCTGAGTTGTTTGAGCGTTACCATTTCTTCCAGATCGGATTGCTTTGCCAAAGGTGTTCCAGTTCTTCCTTATCGCGCATGGTATCCATACATTTCCAGAATCCACGGTGCCGGAATCCGGAAATTTGTTTATCACGGGCCAGACTGTATAACGGTTGCCGCTCCCACATGATCTGATCCATATTCTGTTCGTCGAGATACCTGGCAATACCCGGCTCGATTACAAAAAATCCGCCATTAATCCAGGTGCCGCTGTCTTCGGGTTTCTCTTCAAACTGAAGTACCGTACCATCTTCTTCCATATTCACCACACCAAAACGGGAAGAAGGTTGTATGGTAGTCATGGTACAAATTTTACCACGCGTTTTATGAAAGGCAATCAGGGCATTGATATCTACATCACTTACGCCATCTCCATAGGTAAGCATAAAAGTTTCGTTACCGATATAAGGCAATACCCGTTTCAATCGTCCGGCTGTCATGGTTTCCACACCCGTGTCGATGAGGGTTACCTTGAAGGGTTCGGCATGGGCATTATGAATCTGCAGGGAATTATCAGAGAGGTTTACAGTAACATCGGCATGATGCAGGAAATAGTTGGCAAAATACTCTTTGATGATCCAGCCCTTATAACCGCAACAAATAATAAATTCGGTATGGCCATGAGCGGCATAAATTTTCATAATATGCCAAAGCATGGGTTTCCCTCCAATTTCAATCATGGGTTTAGGACGCAGATGGCTCTCCTCAGAAATCCGGGTTCCCAGACCACCGGCAAAAATTACTACCTTCATAACTTCAATGTAAGCAGGGCTGCAAGTTAGGACAACCCGTGGCCAAACAAAAGAAAAAGATTCAACACGAATCACAATCTGTAAAAATTTGGCATAGATTTACAGAATGAGAGTGATCATTGTAGACGATGAGGTCACAAGCTCCCAGGTACTTGAAGATTTAATAAAACACTACCAGCCCGAACTACAGGTGATAGCCGTTTGTAACACGGCAGCCGATGCAGTGTTTAAGTTAAATACCCTGAACCCGGATATCGTTTTCATGGATATAGAGTTACCCGGAATGAGTGGATTTGATATACTGGAAAAGGTGAAGAATATCCACTTTGAAGTGATTTTTACCACCGCCCACATGCAATACGGCATTCGTGCCATTCAGTTCAGCGCCATCGATTATTTACTGAAACCTATTCATGCCGAGGATCTCCAGCAGGCAATCATACGGGTGCAGGAACATGGTTTCCGGTCGAACCCGCTTGATAAAATAAAAAACCTATTTGAAAACGTACGCTTACTAAATAATAACGCACCCTTCGAGAAAGTGGCCTTTCCCACTTCCGACGGATTAAAATTTATTCCGCTTGATCAGATCCTGCGTTGCATGGCATCGAATAATTATACCTATGTGTATTTGGTAAATAAGGATCGTTTACTGATTTCAAAATCGCTGAAAGAAATTGAAAATATTTTACCAGCGAATGGTTTTTGCCGTATCCATAATTCACACCTTGTTAATTTGAAATACATCCAGAAACTAACAAAGGGTGAAAGCAGTACCCTGGTGATGAACGATAATACAGAACTGGAAGTCAGCCGTCGAAAAAAAGAAGAACTGGTACGTATTCTCAATCTCTGAACTTGAAATTATGAGCAAAATTCATTTTATGCTGTCGCTTTACACGCTGCTTAACCTGGGGTTGTTCCGGCCTGTTTCGGCACAGAAAATATTTTCTGAAGGCGTGATTCGGTATGATGTTTTTTTGAATGATTCGAAAAAACCCGACGGTGTATATCTGTTGACTATTAAAAACGGGTTCATTAAACGGGAACTAGCCATGAATTCGGGATTCAATAATGTGGTTATCTTCAATCATAAAACAGGAACATCGGTTTCTATGAATCCGGAAGACGGTAATAAATACGCCCTCGAACTGAGTGCAACAGAACTGGAAGCACAAAATGAGCGTTACCGGTATGCTGAGATTACCGTAGGAAATGCAGTAGATAAAAAAGCAGGATATTCCTGTAAGGAAGCACAGGTAAAGTATAAAGACGGAGCATCAGCCCGCTTTTGTTTTACCGAAGAATTGCTTCCACCCAATGAACATCTGAATACCATGTTTCCAGGGTTAAAAGGAATCCCCCTCATTTATGAAGTAAACAGCAGTGGATTAAAAAGTATGCGTTTTGAGGCCAATCGTATTGAAACGCGTTCGGTAGATTTAAAAACCTTTGACATTCCAAAGGAATATAAACTGGTAAGCAGAGCTGATCTCGAAAAACTCAAATAAAAAGTCGTTTTCCTCTTAGTAGATTCGCGCCATGAAATACCTGATTGCCGGATTGGGAAATATAGGTGCGGAATACCATGAAACCCGTCACAATATCGGATTCGATGTAGCAGAGGTCTTTGTCCGTAAACAGGGTGCCTCGTTCCGGAATGAACGATTGGCCGATGTGGCAGAGGTAAAATTTAAAGGTAGAACGCTGATTTTGATAAAGCCCACTACGTATATGAATCTTAGCGGAAAAGCTGTTAAGTACTGGCTCGAT
>CAYWKR010000151.1:0-5633 GCA_964458785.1 uncultured Bifidobacterium sp.
TGCTTTCTTTACCTCTGGTTTAGCCGGTGCTTTTGCAACGGGTTTAGCAGCGGCTTTGGAAGCAGGAGCCGGAGTGGCTTTTTTAAGCGGTGCTTTAGAAACCACCGTTTCTTTTTTAGCAGCCGCTTTAACCGGAGCTTTTACAGGGGTTTTAGCGGCAGGCGCTTTCGCCACTGGCTTTGAACTGACTTTGGCTACAGGTTTTGCAGGGGCTTTGGCTACAGGTTTAGCAGGTGCTTTTGCTGCCGGAGCTTTTGCCGGAGCTTTTGCTGCAGGTTTGGCTGGTGTTTTAGCAACAGGTTTAGGCGCTGTCTTCGCAGCAGGTTTCGCTACTGGTTTGGCCGGTGCTTTGGGTGCAGGTTTTGGGGTTGCTTTTTTAGCGACCGGTTTTGCAACAGCTTTTTTAGGAGCAGCTTTAACTGCAATTTTTGTATCTGTTTTTTTTGAGGCCATAGCCTTTTCAGTTTTTAGAAATGAATACTTTAAGTTTATGCTCGTTCAGCTCAATCTCAAGCCCATCGCGGATTTCAGAGGAAAAATCTATGTTCGTCGCTAAAATTTCCGTGCAAATATAGGAATTAAAACTATTTAGCGCATTTTTTATGGAAGGCTGCTCTTCTACCTGAATCTGAATCGTATCGGTTAGTTCAAACCCATTATCCTTTCTTATTTTCTGAACCCGGTTTACAAATTCGCGGGCCAGTCCTTCCTCCACGAGTGCTTCATCCAACTGAATATCGAGAGCCACGGTTAAAGCGCCTTTGGAAGCAATTCCCAAACCCGGAATTTCATCGGAACTGATTTCCACCTCTTCCAGATGGAGCTGAATGCTTTGACCTTCAATTGTCCGGTTGATCATTCCTTCTCTTTCCAATTGCACAATCTCCTGTTGTGTCCAGGTTCCGATATCGGCAGCAACAGCTTTCATTAAGGGTCCCAGGCGGGCACCAAGAATTTTAAAATTGGCTTTTATCTTCTTACGAATCAGGGCATCATCACCCGGAATAAATTCAATGGACTTAATATTCACTTCCGAACGAATTAATTCCGCCACAGATTCCACTTTCGGCTGAAGTGTTGGATCTACCAGTGGAATGATGGCCTTGCGTAAAGGCTGACGAACTTTAATGCCTACTTTCTTTCGCAACGAAAGTAAAAGAGAACAAATATCCTGAGCCAGTTGCATTTGTTCTTCCAGCAGGGTATTCTGCATACCGGTATCTGCCACCGGATAATCGGCACAATGCACCGAGCCGGACGAATCACGATGGGTGACCTGATTCAGACTGGTATACAACCATTCGCTGAAGAACGGCGAAACCGGAGCAATGAGTTTGCATAAGGTGTCCAGACAATGATATAATGTTTGATATGCCGCAATTTTATCTTTTTCGTATTCCCCTTTCCAGAAGCGGCGGCGACACAACCGAACATACCAGTTACTGAGTTGCTCGTCTACAAACTGATCAATCAATCGTCCGGCACGGGTAGGCTCATACTCATCGAAGTGATTATTCACCTCATCAACGAGAGTATTTAAACTGGATAAGATCCATTGATCCATTTCAGGACGCTCACTGTAAGGAATCTCTTCTTCCCTGAAAGAGAACCCGTCTACATTGGCATAAAGCGCAAAAAAGCTATAGGTATTAAAAAGGGTATTGAATAATTTTCGTTGTGACTCTTCCACTCCTTTGAGATCAAATTTCAAACTGTCCCATGGAGAAGCATTGGTGACCAGATACCAGCGGGTAGCATCAGCACCATAGGTATTAATGGTTTGAAACGGATCGACCACATTACCGAGTCGTTTACTCATTTTATTTCCATTCCGATCAAGCACCAATCCGTTCGAAACTACTGTTCGATATGCCACCGAATCGAATAACAAAACACCCAGAGCATGCAGGGTATAAAACCATCCTCTGGTTTGGTCTACCCCTTCGGCAATAAAATCGGCAGGAAACGCCGGGGGCATTGAAGCATCATGATCTGATTCGAAAGGAAAATGCCATTGTGCATAGGGCATGGCACCGCTATCGAACCAAACATCAATGAGATCGGGTTCGCGGAACATTTTTTTTCCGGTAGGTGATTTCAGGATCACCTGATCGATGAAAGGTTTATGTAAATCGTTCAGGTCGCTAACCGGACTCTCATCATGTAATAAACTCTTTATTTCAGCCACACTGCCACAACAGATTTCTTCACTGCCGTCTTCACTCCGCCATACAGGCAGGGGCGTTCCCCAGTACCTGCTGCGGCTGAGATTCCAGTCGACCATATTTTCGAGCCAGTTGCCAAAACGACCTTCACCGGTAGCTTTTGGTTTCCATTGTATGGTTTTGTTCAGTTCAATCATCCGGTCTTTCACGGCAGTGGTACGTATGAACCATGCATCGAGGGGGTAATAGATGACCGGTTTATCGGTACGCCAGCAATGCGGATAACTATGTTCAAATTTTTCAACCCGGAATGCCTGTCCTTTCTTTTTTAAATCCACGGCAATGTCCACATTCACATCCTGATAGGCCTTATCATCTTTGTAGTTTTTTACGAAGCGATGGCTGTATTCACCACAACCGTCAATAAATTTTCCTTCACGGTCTACCAGAATCAGAATACCCAGATTGTTTTTTTGTCCCACTTTATAATCGTCGGCACCAAAGGCCGGAGCGGTATGAACAATTCCGGTACCATCTTCGGTTGTCACGAAGTCGCCACAAACAATACGGAACGGATCACCGCCTGATAACTCACTCCGATTGGCATCCAACGGAATGAGTTGATGGTACCGCATTCCTTCCAGTTCTGAACCCTTGTACATGCTCAGCACACGATACGGAATATTTTTAGTTCCTGCACTGTATTCTTCCATTGGCAGATCTTCGGCACCTGGCTGGAAATAGCGTGATAAAAGTGCTTCTGCCAGTATGTAGAATTGCTTTTGATGCGTGTACGGATTGAAACTTTCAACCAAAACATAATTAATACCGGCTCCCACAGTGAGTCCCAGATTCGACGGAAGCGTCCAGGGGGTAGTGGTCCATGCCATCACATAGATTTTTGCCTCTGCCGGAACCTGTTCAAATACGGTTGAACTGCGATCGTTTCGTTGCAGACTGAACAATACTGTGGCACTGGTATCCTTTACTTCCCTGTAGCATCCCGGCTGATTCAGTTCATGCGAACTGAGTCCGGTTCCTGCGGCCGGCGAATAGGGTTGAATACTGACACTTTTATACAACAGGTCTTTGGAATGAAGTTTCTTCAGGCACCACCAAAGGGACTCAATATAATTGTTTTCGTAGGTAACATAGGGTTGTTTTAAGTCGACCCAGTACCCCATTTTTTCGGTAATGTCATCCCACTTATCCTTAAAGCGGCCTACAGCTTCACGACACTTCCGGTTATATTCTTCCACACTGATTTTAGCTCCGATATCTTCCTTGGTAATTCCAAGTTCTTTTTCTACACCCAGTTCCACCGGCAAACCATGTGTATCCCATCCAGCCTTCCGATTCACTTTAAACCCTTTCATGGTTTTATAGCGACAAACCATATCCTTAATGGTACGGGAAATAACATGATGTATTCCGGGCATTCCGTTGGCACTCGGAGGGCCTTCATAAAAAACAAACGAAGGTGCATGCCGGCGGTTTTGCAGACTGGCTTCAAAGGTTTTATCGGCTTTCCAGCGGGCAAGAATTCCGGCCTCGATTTCAGGCATATTAAACCGGCCGGGAATCTGGTATTTTTGATCAGACATAGTAGCAGTTAAAGCGGGCAAAGGTAGTATTTGCCCTGAAGGCGTCAAAAAATCAGCAAAGGGCATTATTTGCCATTTCGCCACCCTTTGGCTTCCTGTTCAACATGGGTCACCTGAACGTCCAGTCCATAATGCACCTGTATTCGTTTCGCCAGTTGATCGGCGCAGTATACCGACCGGTGTTGACCGCCGGTGCAGCCAAAGGAAATTTGCAGGTGTTCGAAATTTCGTTGCAGATAATCGTCGATGCTGATGCGTACAGCCTGAAAAGCCGCATCAAGAAACGATTTTACCAGGGTGCGCTGTTCAAGAAATCCGATCACTTCCGGGTCCCGGCCGGTTAACGTTTTATATTCTTCAAAACGCCCCGGATTCAGGATGCCGCGACAATCGAAAACAAAACCACCACCATTCCCACTTTCATCGGCCGGTATTTGCTTCCTGTACGAAAAACTAAATATGCGGATTTTCAGTGCAGCGGTTGCGGCTGTTTTGGGTTGAATATTCTCATAGTGGCTGATGATCTGCGATAAAATATCGAACAATACAGGAAAGCCGGTGGTGGGTGTATTCTCCTTCCATTCCTTCAGATTGTGTACACCCTGCAAAATACTTTCCTTAAAGTGTGGCCGTTCTTCGATGATTCCTTTTAACCCGTAAGCACCTAATACCTGAAGTAAGCGAATCAGAACCAGCAGATCATATTGCTTAAAAAACGCTTCACGGGGCGGTTGAATGGCGGAAGGCAGAGACTGGTAGTAAAACTGAACAAGCTCTTGTTTAAGTAAGAATGGGATATTGGCTTTTGCCTGCCAGAGCAGAGAAGCCACATCGTAGCCCAGTGGTCCTTTCATTCCTCCCTGAAAATCGATATAACCGGGGAGTTCATCCTTCAACATAATATTGCGACCCTGAAAATCGCGATACATGAAGTGGGTGGCCGGAAAACTGGAAATAGTTTGGGCTAACTGTTCACATTCCAACGCAAAATCGTAGCGTGAATAGGAAACCGGTAAACGATCGAGGAAATAGTATTTGAAATAATTAAGATCAGCCATGACCCCGTGCTGATCGAAACGTTTGGTGGCATACAGGTATTGTTCCTCTATACGGCTTCCGGATACCTGAATATGAATCAGATCCTGCAAAACGCGTTTATACAGTTCAACCACCTTTGAGGTTAGTCCATTTTGTATCACCCGGTCGAGCAGGCATTCAGAACCCAGATCTTCAATCAGGTAACAGGTTTGATTTTCATTTACCGCGTATACTTCGGGCACACGAATACCTTGCTGTAAAAAAAAGCGACTGAGATAGAGAAAAGCCTGATTCTCTTTTACGATCGGGTTCGCACAACATATAAACGTTTTATCTCCGCTCAGAACCCGGCCATACGAGCGGTCGGAGCCGGCGCGGGGCAGCATCACCAGTTCGAAGGGTACGTCTTCACCAAAATACGATCGTAAAAATTCACGCATCCGGCAAAGGTAATAGAAGAGGCAGGAAATCAGAGACCATAGGTAGCCAGGAGATACACCATGGCCGTCATACCCACCGCACCCAGACATAATTCGCGGCGATGTACATTTTCAAATACATCGTTATCGCTGTGGTGCACGTCGAAATAGCGTTGCGAATTAGGTAATAATTCCATCATGGGAACATTCAGCTTTCGATGCAGCGGACCAATATCAGCCCCGCCTCCTTCATGCGAAAAATTATAAATTCCGTAAGGCTCGAGTAGCGACTTCCAGCTTTTTACTTTTTCTTTCAGTTCATTGTTCATCACCATACCGAAGCCCAGAGGAATTCCTCCCCCAGCATCACTTTCAATGGCAACAATATGATGTTCGTGATTTTGTTC
>CAYWKR010000152.1:0-5610 GCA_964458785.1 uncultured Bifidobacterium sp.
TAATTAAATACCAGGTTTCCTTTCAGGTTATCCAGATGAATACCGGTGATTCTCCAGTACCGTGAAGTACAAAGTGTAAATCCAGGGAACGATGAGGTAGAACGAAAACGGTCGGGCGCGACCCAATGATGTTCAGCATGAATAAGCGAGGAGTCGCCAGCCTGAACCAGCGATTTGATATTCACCTTACACTTGGCTAAGGGAAAAATTCTGTTTCCAATAGTTGAAATCATACTGCTGTCTTCGGTTACAGCATCACTGATTTTTTCATCCGGATCAATTCGTATCATCACAGGGTCGAATGGTAAATCCACATCAAACTGCATACAACTGCCATCAAAAAGAAGTTGAAAAATCTGCCTTTGCATTTGTGCTGTATAAAACCCCAGTTCAAGTGGCACCTTCGAATACAGATGAGGGGCATGATGTTTTCGCTGACGAAGAAAAACCCTTACATGATACATACCGCCTGATGGAAATTTCTGTACCGAATCGATACTGAAGTGAGTAAATCCGGGGGCATAAATCCAATCGTTGAAGTAGGGTTGCAGGTTTACTCCGGATTGCATACTCAGGTAATTCTCGAGGGTTGCACTTTCTATATCCTTAAAGGCGTATGCCGTCAGAAACCCTTTAAGATGCAGAAAGAAGGCTGAATCGCCCAGATAACTCCGTAAGGTATGAATCACATCTTTCCCTTTGTCGTACACTGTACTTCCATAGGTGTGCAACGAATCAATACCCGATACCGGTCGATAGCCCTCATCCAGAATATGTGTCCGGTTTAATACATTAAAATGGTTCTGTCGTATTTCATTTTTATATGCCTCGTTTCCATATACATAGTCGAGATGCAACGCTTCGCAATACGATGCAAATCCTTCATTCAGCCACATATCGGCTGCTGTGCGGCAGGTAACATAATCGCCCCACCAGTGATGCGATAATTCATGGGCAATCATAGTTTCATAATCGAGGGTTCCATTAATAAATGCCTTGCCAATGCTGATATTGGTTGCATGCTCCATAGCGCCACCGCTAAACGGAACCAGACTATAGCCAACCCGTGGCCACATATAAGCACCAAAATGTTGTTCCAGCATCTGCATCGATTGTGGCAAATTGGAAAATGAATTCATTGCGGCAGGCATATCGGCAGCTTCGCAGGTGATGTAGGCCGGAACCGGACCATTCAGTGTATTCAGCGATTGAATCAGAAATTGATAACGACCTATATTCACCGTAGCCAGATAAGAAGGTATTTCTTCATCCAGTTTCCAATGCATGGTTCGGGTATGGTTCAACAGGTTGGTGCTGGAGTCGAGAAGAAGTCCGTTACAAATGGCGGTAAGCGTATCGGCTGTAGTGATAAAAAACTCGTAGCTGCTTCGTTCCACAAAATTATCGAAGCAGGGATGCCAGGTCCGCCCGAAACTATGGGGCTGTGCTTCAAAGCCAACACCCATTTGAAAAGCATACAAACCGGAAAACATAAATCCACCCCAGCCCGGATCAGCAACCGGAATACCATGATAGTAAAAATCGAAAATGGAAGTATCGTTTGTATTTAAAGGTGTACTAAAAGAAACAAGAAGGGCCGGACTGCTGTAGGCGTAACTAATGGAATTTCCATTTTGTTTAATACTGTCCACTATTAATCCCTGCAGATCGAATTGGATTTGCTGCAGATTATTCATTCGACTTTGAACATGAAGCCGGGTATGAGCTTTGATCTGGTGTGAACTAATATCGTTAAGTTCAAATTCTATAATAGTTTTGCGAATGTCCAGACTGTCGCTTTGTGCAATACCGGCCGATAGCACAGTGCTGGAAATGAAGAGCAAACATGCGAAAGTCAGAAGCATCCGGATCATATAAAATAGAATGGAAAATAAAAGTAGTTCAAATACTGCTTCTGTTAGGGACTATTTACCCAACTGCCGCGCAGGTAAATGGGTTGAAAATGTATCAGGGAGTGTATCTCGATCCGGTGATGGTGAAAGATGTGCAGTCGGGATTTGACGTTCGTGCGTTTATCAACCGGGTTAAAAAAGATACCACCTTTTACAAGGCATTCCGCTCACTGCATCTGGTGGGGTTTACCTTGTACAACGACATCCGGGTCATGAACAGGGAAGGAAACAGTCGTGCCGGTTTGCAAAGTATCAGCCGACAGATAATCAGCAATCATTGCCGCAGTATGGCGCATCAGAACGAAAAAGTACAGGGCGATTTTTATAAACCGAACCGTACGTACAGGTATTATACCGCTCGGTTGTACGATCATCTTTTTTTTACGCATGGAAGTGTTTGTAACGAGAACAATTTGGTTGGAAACGGTGTATATAAGGGAAGTACAAAATATGAAGAACAGTTGCGAATGCTCATCTTCAATCCGGGGAAACGGATATATGGTATCCCCGGTTTGGGCGAGCAAACAGCAATTTTCGAAGAACCCTGGTTTGGCCGGTATCAGTTTTATTTGTCAAGAACACAATGGAATGGAACCGATTGTTATGTGTTCACGGCAAAGCCCCGAAAGGAATGGTATAAAGAAGCCGTGATCAACGAATTAAAAACCTGGTTTCGTGTGAGCGATTTTGCCATTGTGGCCCGCGATTATTCACTGAGTTTTCATACCTGGTTTTACGATTTTGATGTGGTGATGAATGTAAAGCTAAAACCCTACCAATCGTATCTGTTGCCTTACGAGGTACATTATAAGGGAAACTGGCATGTATTTACAAGGCCAAGGGAAAATGCAGAGTTTACCGCAATTTTTACCGATTTTCTATAGCCTGAAGTACTTTTGGGGTATGCGAAAATTGTTCCCGATTCTATTGGCTTTGTTGTCGGTCTGTTCAGCCATTGAAGCAAAGAAAACACAAAAAAAGAAAAAAGCGGCTACACAAAAAGTGCAACCGGTACTTGTAGAAAAAAATACTAATCCGGCTAATACCCTTCGCTTATGTGATGCCGTATATCCTCAGCCGGCCTGGTTTATTGCCCATCCATCCGGGTTTACATTTCCTGCTAACTTTCAGTCTCCTGCGGATTACCGTATTTTAACCACCATCGATTCGTCGTGGAAGAATTACCTGAAATCGGTACCATACGAAAATAGTCGCATGCAACTCACCTTGCCTTTATTTATGGATGGTACGGTGCAGTGCCGCGATTTTATTATTACACGGGTCGAGACTATGGATTCTGCCTTGCAGGCTAAGTATCCCGATCTGATGACATTTAAGGCAAGCACGGTGACTAATGGACTTAATACGGCACGTATCGAATGTGATGCCAGTTCCATTAAAATCAGTATTACCTATGATGGGAAAGGCTATTACATTCATCCGGTGGAATGGAATCAGCGTATGTACTATGTATGCTATGCCAAAGATGACCGGAACTTTGTGAAGCAAAAATTTGAACGTTAATACACTTACTTTTTATGAAGAAACTTTTAATCTGTCTGCTGGCTCTCAGTGGATGGACTGTGGAAGCACAACAGAATATTTGGACATTCTCCGACGAAACGGTACTGAATGTGCCTGGCTCAAGGAAAATTATTCCAGACCACTACCAGCTTGCACATTTAAATGCAGCTGCGTTTAAACTTCAACAGGCATTCATTCCTTCTGATGCAAATGGAGGGGCCGATATTCTTCTTCCTACACCAACGGGTAGTATGGAGGCCTTCCGCATATTTGAATATCCAATGATGGATGAAGCCTTGTCTCATAAGTATCCTTTCATCAAAACGTATACCGCTATTCAGAAAACGAATCCGGCGGTGATGGCGAAAATCGATTATACTTTATTTGGGTTTCATGCCTTGGTGATGAATGGCGATGAAACGTACTTCATTGATCCCTATTCCGACTTAAGTGATGAATGGTATGTGGTTTATTATAAAAAAGAATACCGGAAGCCGAATGGAGCGTATATGCATTGTGAAGTAGATGAATTAGCCGATGAATTGCAATTAAAACCGCAAGCCATCAGCTTGTCGGACGAATTGCCCGTACTTTCATCTTATAAAACCAATGGAGATACCTTACGGAATTATCGTCTGGCATTGGCTTGTACCGAAGAGTATTCGGCAGCAGTGGGCGGATCAACACCGACGAAGGCTTCTGTACTGAGCGCCATGGTTACTTCTATGAACCGCGTGAATGGAGTGTTTGAAAAAGATTTTTCAATGCATGCCAATCTGGTCGCGAATGATGACACCCTGATTTTCCTACCCGGATCCGGTGACCCGTATACCAATGGTTCAGGATCTACCATGTTAGGAGAAAATCAAACTACCTGCAATAACCGTATAGGTTCAGCAAATTACGATTTCGGGCATGTTTTCTCCACAGGTGGCGGAGGGGTAGCACAGAAGGGATGTGTTTGCGGATCATCCAAGGCCAGAGGGGTAACCGGTTCATCGAATCCAGTAGGAGATCCGTACGATATTGATTATGTGGCGCATGAAATGGGACATCAGTTTGGTGGGGATCATACATTTAATTCTGTCTCCGGTTCCTGCAGTGGAAACCGGGTAAGTGCCAGTGCTTTTGAAATAGGCTCTGCTACCACCATTATGGGCTATGCCGGTATATGCTCAGGCGACGATATTCAACCCCACAGTGATGACTATTACCATGTTCGCAGTTTGGAACAAATGACCGGCAGCACAGTAAATGCCTGTGCCACTAAAACGGTTTCTGGAAATACACCCCCCGTTTTGGCAGCCATGGGTAAAACCTATATTATACCCTATAAAACCGATTTTGAATTGAGTATAAGCGCCACCGATGCGCAGGGAGATCCCCTCACGTATTGCTGGGAAGAATATGATAAAGGAGGAAGTGGATCAGCCTGGGATGCCGCCACTACGGTAGCACCCATTCTCCGGTCGTTTAATCCTTCTGTTTCAGGTACCCGGGTTTTTCCGCAATACAGAGAATTGATTAAAAATACCGTAAAGTATCTGGGTGAACGATTGCCCGATACTAACCGCATTGTTCGCTTTCGTTGCACAGTACGGGATCTTCATAATGGACATGGTTCATTTACCACGTCTACCGATACCACAAAACTGGATGTCAGAAAAACGACCACCTTATTCAGGGTAAACAGCCAGAACACGGTTGGACAACAATGGATGGGATTCTCGACACAAACTATAACATGGGATGTGGCAGGAACCAATGCAGCTCCGTTCAATACGGCTAATGTCGACATCTACCTTTCAACAGACAGTGGTAAAACGTTCACCTTCCCGTTAGTGTTGAATACACCAAACGATGGTTCCGAAACCATTGGAGTCCCTAATGTAGATGCTCCCTGGGCTAGGGTTAAAGTAAAGGCGTCAGATAATGTGTATTTCGATTTGAATGATGAATGGATTCAACTGAAGAAGGTGGTGTCTCCGGCAGGATTGAGCGGGAACTATTCGATTACTTTTGCTATGTATCCTAATCCAGCTGCAGGATATGTAATTTTTGAAATGGCAGAAGAAGGGGAGATGAATCTGAATGATGTAAGCGGAAGAACATTATTAACCTCTCGTCTGCACAGTGGAACACAACAAATTAATCTGCAGGGGCTGGCAAGCGG
>CAYWKR010000153.1:0-5512 GCA_964458785.1 uncultured Bifidobacterium sp.
CATACAGGTTAAGCCGGTCTCCAACATAGAGGGTCGCAGGCAATCAAGTTCAGCGGAAAGATTATTAAGCATTTTAACCAAACCTGCTTCTCCTTCAAAAAAGCGGCTATTGGTAATGGAATTGGTAAATATTTCCTGCAATCCTTTACCCACCAGATAAGAAGCCATTTGTTCTTTTAATTTTGAGGTTCGATTTGCCTTATCGGGAATGGAATATTCAATTTTACCGGTGAAAGGAATTTGGTCTAATCCATCGATACGCATGATCTCTTCCACCACATCAGCCTGCATATGCACATCGTGTTTGGCAAAAGGAACTGAGATAGTCCAACGATTTTGTTCCTGATTCAGAATCTTGAAATCAAGTTTTTCTAAAATTTGTTGAACGGTTTCAGGTTCATACTGTTTGCCACTCAGCTGATTTAGCCGATTCAGATCGAAAAGAATGGTTCGTGCGTCTTCCTGTCCCGGGAACACATCCATAATCGGAGAGGCGATGCGGGCACCGGCGATTTGTATCAATAAGGTAGCTGCCCGTTGAAGGGCAAAGAGAACCTTCGATACATCAGCACCTTTCTCGAAACGCTGTGCGGCATCGGTACGTAACTGATGGCGAAGTGAACTTCTGCGGATACTCCGGTTATTAAACCAGGCGCTTTCAAGAAAGATTCGTTGGGTTTGCGTATTCACCCCGGAATGTTTTCCGCCATAGATACCAGCCATACACACTGGGCCCTTACTATCGCATATCATGATGTCTTCTTCACTCAGTGTACGTTTCTGCTCATCGAGTGTTATGAATGGGGTACCCGTTGGTAGTGTTTGAATGGTGATAGTATAATCAGAAAGCTGATCGTAATCGAAGGCATGAAGTGGCTGGCCGGTTTCATGTAAAACATAATTGGTGATATCCACTACATTATTGATCGGACGAATGCCAATGGCCTGAAGCCGGTGCTGCAGCCATTCAGGAGATGATTCTACAGTAATATTTTCAAGACAAATTCCGGCATAGCGTTTACAAAGAGAAGGGTCTTTGATATCGATATGAAGTGGAAGTTGGTGTTCAGGATTGGGAAGCTGTGTTTCGGGAAACTGAACTGCATGATCACGGCCACGATGTACAGTCAGGTAAGCGCATATATCCCTTGCCGCACCCAGATGGCTCATAGCGTCGACCCGGTTGGGTGTAATTCCTACTTCGAAAATGGTATCCGGTTTTGCTAATCCAAAATGTTCTTTCAGTGGTAATCCTGCCTGAAGATGATCCGGCAGCAGTAAGATGCCATCATGACTGGTTCCTAAACCTACCTCATCTTCGGCACAAATCATTCCTTCACTCAGCTCACCACGGATTTTTGCTTTTTTAATCTCGAAAGGCTCGCCCTGAACAGGATGTACCACCGTACCAACCGGTGCAACCATTACGGTTTGTCCGGCTGCCACATTGGGGGCCCCGCAAACAATCTGAAGCGGAGTACCCGAACCGATATCCACCGTGGTACATTTCAGTTTATCGGCATTGGGATGAGGAATGCAGGTAAGCACTTTTCCGACCACCAGACCCTGAAGTCCTCCTTTAATGGTTTCAAATTCTTCCATGTGCTCCACTTCCAGTCCCACCGAGGTGAGTATACCAGACAGTTCTGTGGCCGGGAGACGCACGGGAAGATATTCGCAAAGCCATTGGTAAGAAAGGGTCATGCCATCATTTTTAAGGCTGCAAATATAGTACGGGCTGCTTAGATTGTCGGGGCCACTGTATCGGGAATATTGTACCTTGCGGGCTCATTGTAAAATTCATGAATGTATTCAAGTTTGGGGGGGCTTCGATAGAAAGTGTCGGGCGGGCCCGTAATATGACTGAACTGATTGCCGGATACAGCGATGAGCACCTGCTGGTGGTGATTTCGGCCAAGGGGAAAACAACCAATGCACTGGAGGAGGTGGTAAAGGAGTACGTTCAGGAAGAACAGGAAAAGGCTATGGCCCTTTTTGAAACCCTGAAACAGGATCATCGGGAGTATGCTTCAGAATTATTGGGTGGAGAGGACATACAACTCTGGAATCGTATGCAGGAATTATGTACCGAAGTGGATTGGTTACTCAACGAAAAACCCGTTCGTAGTCACGATTATTACTACGATCAGATCGTGTGTATCGGAGAATTGCTTTCCACAGCTATTCTTCAGGCCTACATGCAATCGCAAGGCATCTCCAGTTGCTGGATCGATATCCGGGATGTAATGAAAACCGATGATCAGTACCGGGATGCAACTGTGCTTTGGGATAAGACCCGTGAGCGGACCCTTCAGGTGATAGGAGAAGCCTTTGTTCTTCATCGTGTGGTGGTCACTCAGGGATTTATAGGTTCCACCGACGATAATGCCAGTGTTACCCTGGGACGGGAAGGAAGCGATTATACTGCAGCCGTATTGGCAAATTGTCTGGATGCGGCCGGCGTTACCATTTGGAAGGATGTGCCGAGTTTATTGAATGCCGATCCGAAAATTTTTCCCAATACCGTACCTATTCGTGAAATTAGTTTCCGCGAAGTGATAGAAATGGCCTACTACGGGGCGCAGGTGATTCATCCTAAAACCATCAAACCTTTACAGAACAAGCATATTCCCCTGTATGTGAAGTGTTTTCTGGATAAGAAACTGCCGGGAACGGTGATTCATGAACTGGATACTGCTATTGCCTATCCGCCCATTATGGTTTTAAAAACCAATCAAACCTTGTTGCAGGTTTCCACCCGCGATTATTCCTTTATTACAGAAGATAACCTGAGTCGGATTTATACGCTCTTTCACGATTGTCGTATTAAAATCAACATGATACAAAATGCGGCGATCAGTTTCCTGGCCTGTATCGATACTCATCCTGAAAAAATTTCGATGCTGCTGGGATTGTTGCAGTCAGAATACGTGGTAAAAAGAAACGAAAATCTCTTTCTGTTTACCGTACGACATTATACACAACATGTGCTCGATGAAGAACTAAAGAATCGTACAGTTCTTTTAGAACAGAAAACCCGAACAACGATTCAAATGGTGGTGCAATAGCAAACCCTCTTCAGAAGGCTCACGTCTTAACCCGGATTATGATGACAAAACATTTGATTTTTCTACTGGCCTGCAGTCTTTTAGTGCTTCCTTTTTTTGAGGCTTCTGCCCAATCGCAGGGCAAAGTGTATCAGGCCTTTCAGGATGCTACCGTAACAGTTGCTTCTTCCAGTTTGCGCTCCCCCTGGTGTGGTGGAATAAATTCAGTACAGGTTAATCATGCCGATCTCAATCAGGATGGGGTGAAGGATCTGGTGTTATACGATCAGAATACCAATTTAATTAAAACATTTATCAATACCGGAGGGGTCGGTGAAATTAAGTACACCTATAATCCACTCTACGAGGAAAATTTTCCTGTGATTTATAATTACCTCCTGATGCGTGATTACAATTGCGATGGGGTGCCTGATTTATTTCATAAGGGTATGCCCGGGGTATCTGTTCATAAAGGGTATTACCAGGGAGGAGAATTAAAATTTACCTTTTATAAGGATTTGTATTTTGCCGGAACATCCGGTCCGGTGAATGTATATGTGCAACCCGATGATATACCGGCCATACAGGATGTAGATGGTGACGGGGATATCGATGTATGCTCCTTCGATGTATTTGGTAACCGGATGACCTTTGTTCAGAATATGCGGGTAGAACAGGGGCTTCCCTGCGATAGCATGAAGATGGAATGGGTGACTGATTGCTATGGTAAGTTCACACAGGGGGTATATCGTTCTTCCAATCTGGGGGTACTGTGTAAAGGCACACCACCGGCAAAGAAAAAGCGCCACACGGGGAATTGTATCGTATTGCTTGATCTGGATGCTGATCATGATCTGGATTTTCTGGGGGGAAATATTTCATTCAGTGATGTACAGGCTATGTATAACGGAGGTAGTAGTTCGGTTGCAAATTATACTACACAGGATACTACCTGGAATGCACTAACCCATGTGTTGAATATGCCGTCATGGCCTGCCCCTTTTCATATCGATATCGATAATGATGGAGACAAGGATCTGGTCATTACGTCTCATAACGATAATGCACAATCGGCCAATTATAATGCGGTGGCCTGGTATAAAAACACCGGTACCGATCTGAATCCCAATTTTGTATTTCAGCATGATAGTCTGCTTACCCCCGACATGATTGATCTGGGATCGTACTCGTATCCTGTATTTTTCGATTACGATAAAGATGGGCGTAAAGATCTTTTTCTGGGCAGTGAAGGGGTTTTAAACAATGCCACACTGCAAACTACCTGCCGTATGGTTTATTACCGGAATACATCTACTGCCACTACCGTTTCATTCGAGTTAATGGATAACGATTTTCTGAATCTCAGTGCGAACAATTATCATGGAATTTTTCCCACCTTTGGCGATTTAACCGGCGATGGTATTGATGATCTGGTGTTTGGAAACAAGAGTGGTTACGTAAGTGTATATAAAAACTATGCCAGCTCGAATGTAGTAACCCCGAACTTTTTATTCTTCACCGACAGTATTCCCGGTATCAGTGCAGGAGCATAGAGTTTTCCGTTGATCTACGATTTCAATCAGGATGGAAGAACAGATCTGCTTCTGGGTAATCAGATCGGGAAAATTATTTATTACGAGGACACGAGTACCACCGCATTGAAGAAACTGAGTCTGCAAACCATTTCGCTGGGCAATCTGAAAGCAGGTGACGTAAGCAATATCAATGGCTACTGTGCGCCATTCATTGGTAAAATGGATGAAACCAATAAGGAATATCTCGTGATTGGTAATATTGATGGTACACTGGCCCGGTACGACAATTTTATCAATAACCTCGGCACCTTTACCCGGATCGATTCTAATTATTCAGAAATAAAAACAGGTGCCCGAAGTGTGCCTGCCATTGCCGACCTTAATAACGATGGGAAGTATGAAATGGTTATCGGTAACCGGGCGGGCGGATTAACGTTTTATCGGCAGGTGAAAAATGTGCTGGACGGGGTCGCTAGTCATACCCTCTCTGCACCTGAATTTTTGCTGTATCCCAATCCTGCCGGTGACCGGGTTTATATTGTAGAAATGAATGGAAATAATACCGGTAATTTCTGGATTGAATTACATGATATGACCGGAAAAATTGTACTGTGTTCTGATCCTTTACAGAATGGAGAAGCCCTCTATGTTGGTCATCTGCCAGTCGGATTATACCTTGCATCCATACATACTGCCGAAGGAATCCGGAATAAGAAGCTGATGATTGGTACAGTGAAATAATAACTGTAGTATGGTTCGTTTCGAAACGCAGATTCAAAAGTTTGAAAAGAAGGGAGAAAAGACCGGATGGACCTATGTAGACATTAGCAGTGAAGTGGCCAATACCCTTCGTCCCGGACAACGAACTTCATTTTTAATACGGGGTACACTCGATCACTTGGCGGTATCGGGGTTAAGTTTATTGCCCAT
>CAYWKR010000154.1:0-5499 GCA_964458785.1 uncultured Bifidobacterium sp.
GGCATCGGTCACCACTACTTTATCAAAGATCCAGTCGTTCTCTTCCTGGAATTCAATTTTATCGACAACATCGCCTTCAAGGAACTTCGTATCGCCCTGATCTTCGATGGTTACTTTACGCATCATCTGACGAACGATCACCTCGATATGCTTGTCGTTAATTTTCACCCCTTGTAAACGATATACTTCCTGAATTTCATTGACCAGGTATTCCTGAACGGCAAACGGACCTTTGATAGCCAGAATGTCCGAAGGTGTAATGGAACCATCACTCAATGGGGTACCGGCTTTGATATAATCGCCTTCCTGTACAATAATATGCTTGGTTAATGGCACCAGGTATTTTTTAATAATTCCATCCTTGCTCTCGATACTGATTTCACGATTACCCCGTTTCACACCTCCAAAGGCTACTACGCCATCAATTTCGGCAACCACGGCCGGGTTCGACGGGTTACGGGCTTCGAATAATTCGGTTACCCGCGGAAGACCTCCGGTGATATCTCTTGAACGACCCATGATACGAGGAATCTTCACCAGAATTTGTCCGCTTTGTATGGCGTCTCCGTCATTTACAATCAGGTGAGACCCTACCGGAACGTTATATGTTTTATTGTCTTTCCCTTCAATCCAGATCGCAGGAATACGTGTTTTGTCTTTGGTTTCAATAATCACTTTCTCACGAAGTCCTGATTGTTCATCCGCTTCTTCACGATAGGTAATTCCTTCTACCACATTCTCGAAACGAACCTTACCAGAAATTTCAGAAACGATGACCGCATTAAACGGATCCCATGAACAGATTTCATCCCCTTTCTTCAGTTTCTGACCGTTCTTCACTTTCAGCGCCGAACCATACGGAATTTCACTAGTGATTAGTACAGTACCTTCTTCATCTACAATACGCATTTCGCCCATACGGGTAATTACAATATTCTGCTCTTCGCCATCTTTATTGGTGAACTTCGTAGTACGCATACTGTCGAATTCGATTTTACCATCGAACTTGGCCAGCATTTGCGATTCAATTGCTGAAGAACTGGCCGCACCACCCACGTGGAAGGTACGAAGAGTAAGCTGTGTACCGGGTTCACCGATCGACTGGGCAGCGATAATACCAACGGCATCGCCCGACTGCGACATGCGTCCGGTAGCCATATTCACGCCATAACACTTCGCACAGGTTCCACGCTTGCTTTCGCATGTGAGCACCGAACGAATTTCAACGGTTTCCACTCCCGCATTTTCAATGGCTTCCCCATGGAAGAAGGTAATTTCTTCACCGGCTGCCACCAACAGGTTTCCTTTTACATCGAACACATCATGCAGTGAAACCCGCCCAACGATACGATCGAGCAATGGTTCTACCACATCATCATTTTCTTTCAGGGCCGAAATTGCTATTCCACGCAGGGTACCACAGTCTTCTTCCCGTACAATCACATCCTGTGCCACATCCACCAGACGACGGGTCAGATAACCCGCATCGGCCGTTTTCAGGGCCGTATCGGCCAACCCTTTACGGGCACCGTGGGTAGAGATGAAGTACTCCAATACGTTCAGTCCGTCTTTAAAGTTCGAAAGAATCGGGTTTTCAATGATCTCAGAACCGGTGCTTCCACTCTTACGGGGCTTGGCCATCAATCCACGAATACCCGACAACTGTTTAATCTGTTGTTTACTTCCCCGTGCTCCGCTATCCAGCATCATGTATACCGAATTGAATCCTTGTTTATCGGAAGCCATTTCCTTAATGAGGGTTTCGGTGACTTTGGTATCCACACGGCTCCAAACGTCAATGATCTGATTATACCGTTCGTTATTGGTAATCAGACCCATATTGTAGTTATCCCAGATTTCATCTACCTCGGCCGTAGCAGTATCCAGCATTTGCTGTTTAATTTCAGGCACAATCAGATCTTCCGGATTGAACGACAATCCACCCCGGAAGGCCGTACGGAATCCGAGGGTTTTAATATCATCCAGAAATTTCACGGTAGTAGGAATATCGGTATACTTGATAATTTCTCCGATAATCGTACGCAGCGATTTCTTGGTTAATAATTCATTGATGAAGCCCACTTTTTCAGGCGTATGTAAATTAAACATCACCCGTCCAACCGTAGTTTCAATTAATTTGGTTTGCAGGCTGCCATCGGCTTCACGCACAGAAGATTTCACTTTTATCCAGGCATGCAGATCCACTTTACCTTCATTCAAGGCAATAATCACTTCTTCGGCATTATAGAAACGCATTCCTTCTCCTTTTACAGGTTCGGTAGCAGTGCTGCGTTTACCTTTCGATAAATAATACAGCCCCAGAACCATGTCCTGTGACGGAAGGGTAATAGGTGTACCATTTTGCGGGTTCAGGATATTATGCGAAGCCAGCATCAGCAACTGGGCTTCCAGAATCGCAGCATTACTCAGCGGTACATGCACGGCCATCTGGTCACCATCGAAGTCGGCGTTGAATGAAGAACAAACCAGAGGATGCAGCTGAATCGCTTTCCCTTCAATCAGTTTGGGTTGGAAGGCCTGAATCGATAAACGGTGCAGTGTAGGGGCACGGTTTAATAATACCGGATGCCCTTTCAGAATATTTTCAAGAATGTCCCAGATCACGGCTTCTTTGCGTTCCACCAGTTTTTTAGCCGATTTCACGGTTTTTACAATACCGCGCTCAATCAGTTTACGGATGATAAATGGCTTGAACAATTCAGCAGCCATATCTTTTGGCAATCCGCATTCGTGCAGTTTTTGTTCTGGCCCTACTACGATGACCGAACGGCCGGAATAGTCGACCCGCTTACCGAGCAAATTCTGACGGAAACGTCCCTGCTTTCCTTTCAGCACATCGCTGAGTGACTTCAGGGCCCGTCCACCTTCTGCTTTTACGGCATTTGATTTACGGGAATTATCCATCAGTGAATCTACGGCTTCCTGAAGCATCCGTTTTTCGTTACGGAGAATCACTTCCGGTGCCTTGATTTCCAGTAATCGCTTCAAACGGTTGTTCCGGATAATCACACGACGATACAGGTCATTCAGATCAGATGAAGCAAAACGACCACCATCCAGTGGAACTAATGGGCGTAATTCGGGTGGTATCACCGGAATATACTGCATCACCATCCACTCGGGTTTATTTTCAATATGGGCATTGGCCTCACGGAAAGCTTCTACAATACTTAAACGCTTCAGGGCTTCGGCCTTACGTTGTTGCGACGTTTCGAAAGCGGCTGCATTACGCAGTTCATAACTGAGTTTATCCAGATCAATCCGTTCGAGCAGGGCCTGAACGGCTTCAGCGCCCATTTTAGCGACAAACTTATTAGGATCATCGTCGCTGAGCATCTGGTTTTCCTTTGGCAATTTATCCAGAATATCCAGGTATTCATCTTCCGAAATCAGCGCCATTTCGGTGCTTTCAGTTTCTTTCATACCTAATACCGAACGAATCATGCCATCGGCTTCTCCGCCCTGGATCACACAATAGCGCTCGTAATAGATAATCATTTCCAGTTTCTTGGAACCGGTCCCCAGAATATATCCTATTTTATTGGGCAGCGATTTGAAATACCAGATATGAACTACAGGAACTACCAGTTTGATATGTCCCATACGTTCACGACGTACTTTCTTTTCGGTTACTTCTACGCCACAGCGGTCGCATACAATTCCCTTGTAGCGAATACGCTTATACTTGCCGCAATAACATTCATAATCTTTCATCGGCCCGAAAATCTTTTCACAGAACAATCCATCGCGTTCGGGCTTGTAGGTGCGATAGTTAATGGTTTCAGGCTTCAATACCTCGCCAAAACTCCTGTCGAGAATGGTATCCGGTGAAGCCAGTGTAATGGTAATCTTGTTGAAGGTGGAAGCTACCGCTTTACGATCACGTTTGGTACTCATACTGGGTTTTTAATCGTTTAAGAATAGAAATCGGGCCTGTTTTAATGCATGTTCAGGTAGTGCCGTCCCTGCGTGGCTGCGAAGAGTGGACAGCATGAAACTGAATCAGAACAGACTACAATGAAATGTGGATCCCATTTCCGCCGATGCATTTTAATACACATAGAAAGTGCAACTGAGCCCATCAGTTGATGCCGTATCCGCGAAAGAAAAAATCAGATTTAATTGCAGCCACAAAAAAACAGGCTGCGAATGTAAGGTGTCTGGTTGAAATTTTGCAGCATTTTCCTGTTTTTTTCCTGAATTTTACGGGCTCTTTTCCTCCCGGAACCAAATTAAATTCTCCAGGGGCCGCATGGTTTTCCCGAATCTTCCCTTACATTTGCGCCCTTTATTTTTCATTTCAAAAGACCCTCCCGGGTCTATACTCCGGGAAACAGTATGAAAACAATTACTATCGAAGGACAACTCAGAAGCGAATTCGGAAAGAAAGCCGCCGGTAAAATCCGTTCTGAGGGGAAAGTGCCAGGTGTAATTTATGGAGGCTCAAGCAATATCCATTTTACAGCAACCCCTAAAGATCTGAAACCCATTATCTACACCCCCGATTTCAATAAGGTGGTGATTACCATCGGGGGCAAGAAACACGAATGCATTTTGAAAGATTTGCAGTATCACAAACTCACCGATGAAGTTACCCATATCGACTTCCTTGAACTGGTTACGGGCAAAGCCGTGAATGCAAGCATTCCGTTGCATTTTACCGGACAATCCAAAGGTGTAAAAGAAGGAGGACGTTTTGTAGTTAAAATGAGTACTGTGAAGGTTCGTACCAAACCCGAAAATCTCCGCGATGCGATTGATGTGGATATCACCAATCTGGAAATCGGTAAAAATCTGCGTATCGAAGACATCAGCTATGAAGGGGCAGAAATCATGCATAACAAACGTATTCCCATTGCAGCGGTGGTAACAACGCGTGCTCTGAAACAGGCCGAAGCTACTGAAGCTAAATCAAAGAAATAATACATTCTGTACTACCAAATACAAAAGCCATCCAATCGGGTGGCTTTTTTTATGGCTTGGTTTTTCCCTGCTGGTCTGCAGGCATTTCATCACTCTGCCAGATTCCTTTCTGATGTAACATATCCAGACAATCCTTATCCTGCAAACGATCTACCAGCCATTGAATCTTCGCTTTCAAGGTCCGGGCCTCTTCTTCTTTCCGTTGCTTTTCTACAGGGTCTTTCGTTTGGAAAACCTGCTTATCCATTTCCTCTTGTATAGCTTTCAGTTGAAGAATTGCATTAAATTTTACATTGGAATAATGATCTTGTTCTGAACGATCAGCCATTTGCGCAATCCATCGGTTACGAAGCACAGTATCCTGCAGACGGATAACCAATGTGGTCATACCCGCCATCAGTTCAACACGATAACCCGGACGGCAACGCATCAGGTTTTGAAAAAAGAAAGCCGTATCCCGTAATTCACCATCAGAAGAATAGATACTAATGATTTTAGCGAGTAATTCCTTTCGGGCCTGCGATTCCAGTTTGCGACAAAAATGAAGGGCTGTTT
>CAYWKR010000155.1:0-5493 GCA_964458785.1 uncultured Bifidobacterium sp.
TGTCCGATGGCACAAAACGATTTGGTGGGCAATATCGCCACCGAAAAAGTATTTGAATTTTTCAGTTCAAAAGGCATTGATACCGGTTTGCACCTGGAAGCCCTGGAACAAGCCCTGGTACTGGCACAAAGGGTATTTCAGACTCCGAATGTATAATTGGTTCAGCTGCCTTTCAAAAACAGCTGAATAGTATTGGGCCGTTTACATGGTGCCAACGCCACCGCAGCTCAATAGTAGCAGTTCCCTGACCCCAAAAAATGAATTACAGATCGAAACGAATACCTTGTGCTAAAGGCAATTTATTGGTATAGTTAATGGTATTGGTTTGGCGGCGCATATATACTTTCCACGCATCGGAACCGCTTTCGCGACCACCACCGGTTTCTTTTTCCCCACCAAAAGCACCGCCAATTTCGGCGCCACTGGTTCCAATATTCACATTGGCAATACCACAATCGCTGCCTGCATGTGATAAAAAGCGTTCGGCTTCGCGAAGATGGGTTGTCATAATGGCACTGCTTAAACCCTGCGGAACATCGTTTTGCATAGCGATAGCTTCATCGAGGGTTTTATACTTCATAATATAGAGAATAGGTGCAAAGGTTTCGTGCTGTACAATGGGCATTTGATTGCGGGCTTCGATGATGCAGGGTTTTACATAGCACCCGCTTTCATAGCCTTTTCCTTTCATTACCTCACCTTCAACCAGTATTTTTCCACCCTGTTCACGGGCTGCTTCAATTGAATTCAGATACGCCTGCACTGCTGCCTTGTCGATCAAGGGACCCACATGATTTTTTTCGTTGAGTGGATTACCGATCCGGAGTTGTTTGTAGGCATGTACTAATTTTTCACAGAATTTCTTGTATACTTTTTCATGAATAATCAAACGGCGGGTGGTGGTGCAACGCTGACCGGCGGTACCCACGGCCCCGAATACGCTTCCGATGAGGGCCATATCGAGATCGGCATGTTCTGAAATAATGATGGCATTATTCCCCCCCAGTTCGAGCAAACTGCGTCCAAGGCGTTGTCCCACAGCAGCACCAATAGCTTTACCCATACGTGTACTTCCGGTAGCAGAAATGAGCGGAACTCGGGTATCAGTGGTCATCCATTCGCCAACCGATTTATCGCCGTTGATAATACAACTAACACCTTCGGGCACCTGATTTTTTTTGAACACAGCCGCAATGATTTGCTGACAGGCAATGGCTGTTAATGGAGTTTTTTCGCTGGGTTTCCAGATACAGACATCACCACAAACCCAAGCCAGCATGGTATTCCAGCTCCATACAGCCACTGGGAAATTGAACGCCGAAATAATACCGACGATTCCCAGGGGATGATATTGTTCGTACATCCGGTGACCGGGTCGTTCGCTGTGCATGGTAAGGCCGTATAACTGGCGACTGAGACCCACAGCAAAATCGCAGATATCGATCATCTCCTGCACTTCGCCCAGACCTTCCTGCAAACTTTTTCCCATTTCGTAGCTTACCAGTTTCCCCAGCGAATCCTTATAAACCCGCAACTGATCGCCAATTTGCCGAACCACTTCGCCCCGTTTGGGAGCGGGCCATTGGCGCCATTCGTTGAACGCCTTTTGAGCGGTAGCAATACAATGGTCGTAGTCGGCCTGTGTACTTTCATACACCGAAGCAATGAGGGAAGCATCTACCGGAGAGAAAGAATCGATTCGTTTTTTACCGGATTTGCTCCACCAGGTGCCGGTTGAAGTACCAGCGTTGAGTTTATTTATTTTCAGGGTTTTCAGAACTTGTTTCATGATTATCAATTAAAAAGTGAGCAAAACTAAAGGCTTTTCCCTGAGTCGTAAAATTATCTTCCTATTTTGCTGTTCCGGGCTCACAAAGGGGATACGGGCATCGTCATAAAGCAGGTAACCGCACCGCATTATAGGTAAAACATTGATTTCGAATCTGATTATACAGGGATGTTTGAAAAATGACCGCAAATGTCAGCGGTTATTGTTCGAATTCTGCTATCCTATAATGATGAAGGTTTGCCGCCGCTATACCCGGAATGAGGAGGAAGCTGTTGAAAGTATGAACAGCAGTTTTTTGCAGGTGTTGCAAAAGCTCGGTACCATAAAGGAACTGGAAACCTTACCAGCATGGGTGAAACAGGTGAGTGTGCGTACTTCGATTGATTATTACCGTTCCAGGAAGCGATATCAGGAACGGAATCGCTTAACGATTGATTCGGAACATTCGGTTTTGGAATTTCAGTTTACCCGCGACGATTTTACCGAAAGTAAAATGGATAGTAAGGTGATTTTCGATACGATAGCTGCTTTACCGGACACCACGAGGGAGGTACTGAATTTGTTTGCGTTTGATGGATATAGTCATCGCGAAGTAGCAGAACAATTACAAATCAGCGAGGAAGCATCCCGCTGGCATTTACATAAGGCCAGGAAATTAATGGCCGAAAAATTACAGGAAATGAATTATTCACTAAATGTTCGTTGATGATGGAACAGAATAGAAACCGATTGGATGATTTTCTCCGTCAAAAAATAGACGAAGCAGATTTCCATTCTTCATCCGACGATTGGAAGCGCATGGCCGAATTGCTCGACCGGCAGGATGAACAGAAGAAAGGAGGCTGGTGGCGCTGGCTACTTTTTGGTGGCGCGTTACTAATTGTTTCAGGCATTGCATTTTGGCTATTGCATCCGGCAGAAAGAAGTCTGCAAACAGCTACAGCTCCTCAGGCCACTACACAGGTTCAGACTGAACATGAAAAACTTCCGGTATCGGATGTGGTGACCGATCAGAAAGAAAAGGGGAGTGGCAAAGAAGACACAATTCCATCGTCTTCAGATTCCGAAGCTGCTTCCAATCCCATCAGTAGAAGTGAGCAAACATCCCATAAGGAAACACAGACAATTTCTGTTGATCCGAATGAAGATAAAGTGAAAAAGGTACAAAGGAATAGAAAACATAAGGATCCATCTGGTACGAATCCATTGGCCGGTTCCCAAGGCATTGAAGCACAGAAGGAACAAAACGAATCAGCATCTGATAAACAGGAAAAGCCTAAGAATAATAACCAGAGTCGCCTGGAACAGATAGCAGCCAGTATTAAAGTAAAATCAGGACCTGAAAAAAAGGATAAAAAGCAACAGGGAGAAACAAATAAAAACGGAACAGTAAAATCAGAGAACGAACTTCATACCCCAGATACATATACAAAGCAGCGGGGAGATGAATCTGCCAAAGGAGGTGATACCAATCGGTTTGTACGGGTGGTGCAGGTGCCGGTAAATGGGAAATATCATCCACGGTATGTGCCGGGGCTGGAAGGCTATCAGTATACCCAAATTGATTCGGTGACTGTAATTACCTATCCACCGGAAATCAATCCCAAAGTAACCAGGGAATTGATATGGCCTGATACCTCATTGCGCATCCGTACCCGTTTAGAGGTTTTGCGTATTTATTTATTGGCTTCGCTGAATATGAATCCGGGGTGGAAAGGAAATGCCCAGCAATCGAAAGCTATTGGTTTTTCACCCGGACTGGGATTGGGGGTTGAAAAACAAGTAGCTCAAAAATTGTATCTCTCGGCACATATCGGATTTACCTATTCCAATGCGTTGAATTCGTATCGCGAAGCAGTGAATCACAGTTATTCTTTCGGAATCGATTCGTCCGTTACCCGGATAGAATATCTGCGTATACTTCAGCTCTGTGTACCTTTCATGATACGGTACCCGGTATTGCCGGGTCATTCCATTATGGCACTGGCCGGATGGATGTATCATATGGATGTTCAGGGGACCTATAAAGAAGCGGGCATGACATCCAATGCCGGATATAGCGGGGTGAATACAAAAACGCCTGCTGTTCAAACGCAAACCGTGAGTGGTTACCGGAATGCAATTCAACCCTGGGATATTTATTTTGGAATTGGATATGCCGCGCAATGGAAAAAGAATCTGCAGTTCCAGTTGATGTTTCAGCAAGGAATCCGGGATGTTTCGAAAGACAGCTATTTTAATAATTCACAAACCAATACCCAGAGCCGCTTAAGCATCGGATTACGGTATACGTTTAAAAGAAATTAAGTTATGAAATCCATACTTGCTTTTTTAGGAATCGTGGTCTTGTTATCCTGCAGCCGGAAAGAGCTACCGGTACCGATTGACGGAGACACTGTATTTCATTTCCGTGGAACCATTGGGACTGATAGTATCGATTATACGGCCGGAATCAATCACTTGTTTTTATATACAGGCTTTTATAAAGACACCCAAAATCTGATGTCTTTACTTTCGTATTTCGCACCGGATAATTGTACGCAATGCGAACCTTATCTTTCCATTGAAATCAAGGATACCGGAAGTACGGCATCCTCCAATGCGCTGGCAGGAACCATTTATGATGTATTGCATGGTGGTGGAAATTTTTATTCCTTTTCACTCGATTCTTCGGTAGTGATTACGCCTGTGGAATCCTTCACATTTTATCCGCAAATCAATACGAGCGGCGCCCTGTATCAATGGAATTTTGGCGATGGCACTACATCAACCCTTGCCAGTCCTACCCATACATTCAGTGGGGGCGGTGTTCGTAATGTGAGACTGACCTTGCAATATGGCGGCAGTACCGATTCCATAGTCAATCCGATACTAACCGATTATAATTCTGTATGCCGCACCCAGTTCAATGTAATGATTGATACCATGTCGGCTAATGCAGTTGTGGTTACGGCGCTTTCTTCAGCTTTGAATCACAGTTGGGATTTTGGTGATGGACAAACCGGTACCGGAATAACAGACACCAACATATATTCTGCTTCAGGTGCATATACCATTACCCTGAATTCCGGATCTCCATCCTGCAGTACGTCTTTTAAAAGGCATATCGGTTTTGGATTTCTTCCGGTCAGTAATGCCAGTTATACCTATACAACGGCATTGAATTCGTTGAGTACATATAGTCCGCGAATCAATAATTCGGCTTGTATTATTACATGGAAGAATAAAGGGGCGACGTATCGTTCTTATAAAAACGATTCAAAACTGAATCAGCAGGGGAATGTAGTATTGACCATTGATTCGTTTGAAGCATATACACCTGATTCAAAAGGGAACCCTACATTGAAAATTAAAGGACGAGTGAATACCTGGCTTTATAATGAAGCGAATAAAAATGATTCTGTAAAAATCGTCAGCAACGATTTGATTTTTGCGTTGGCTTATCCAAATTAATTCAGGTTTTCGATCACGGTAGCAATATTTTCAAAGGCATCCTCATCTTTCAGAAAATAATGTTCGGCTCCATGGGTAATGGTTTGTAAGGCCACACCATAACTTTCTTGTCCCGACCACATAATGAAGTGAATATTGCTTTGCTTTTTCCTGAATTCGTCCATCGTTTGCATACCGTTCATGGCATCCACAATATGTTTGTTCAGGTGATAGGCCAGAACGATTACTTCCGGGTTACGATGCAATTCATG
>CAYWKR010000156.1:0-5485 GCA_964458785.1 uncultured Bifidobacterium sp.
CCGTAACGTTGAGTGGGGGTAGTTTCACCTACGACTTCAGCAATGCGATCACGAAAGCCTATGGCAGCAATCAGGCTACGATGGGCGGCGGTGTATTTGCATTCTACTCGGGCGACCTGAATGCGGATGAGAATATCGATCTGGCTGACTTTACGCCACTGGATTTTGATATTGTGAACTTCGCATCCGGATATTACAATACCGATATCAATGGCGATGGAAATGTCGATATCCTCGATGCGCCGATTGTGGAAGCCAATGCCGCGAATTTCATTTTCTCGGATCATCCGTAACAAATTTATATTCACTCAAAAACAGGAAGCAGGCAGAGAAATTCTGCCTGTTTTCTTTTTCGCTTCGCTTTTATTCCGACGAAACAGAATCGAATTAATTGCAAGAGCATTTCAGAAAGATTACCTTTAGAGAAGATTTATTCGAAAGGCGAAGATCTTTCAGACAGGGATACAGCATTTTTTATTCACAACTGGTATTCCATGAATTATTCCTCCAAATGTATAGTCATTGTACTGAGCCTTCAGTCCATGCTTTGTTCATGGGCCCATGCACAAAAAGAAGAGCGCATCATACCCATCGATCAGTTAATGAATTCGAGGAACATGACATTGAAAGAAATTGATTCAGCAGCCAATATTTATTTCAGAAGAAGTGGTACAGGAAAGGGGAGTGGGTATAAACAGTTTCAGCGGTGGAGGTATGAAAGTCAGTTTCATGTCAATGGGGAAGGGTATCTGATCAGCCGGTTGCAGGAAGAACAATACTTAACTGCAGATAATGGTTTGTATGAATCACTAATGGATGATAATTGTATGACAGAACCTGGAGAACGCTGGGTAGAGAAAGGACCATTTACCCTCCAAACGAATGCCGGAGCAACCAGTCCGGGTATAGGTGCTTTAACCGCTATAGCCATCAATACGTCACAACCTTTTACTATTTATGTGGGATCACCCGAAGGAGGGATATGGAAAAGTACTGACTGGGGTGCACATTGGCAACCGAAAATATCCTGTCCGAACAGCTATATGTCTATATTTTCTATTGCTATCGATCCGCATAATAGCAACCGAATCTATGCAGGTACAGGAAACAATGGTGCCGGATTTTTAACCTCTGATGATGGTGGAGAGCATTGGGTGCATTGTACTCATTCAACGGTTCCGGGAGGCTTTGTACGAAAAATATGGATTAACCCGCAATACTCTAACGTGATCTATACGGCTTCCAGTTATGGGTTATTAAAGTCAGTTGACTCAGGCAAACACTGGAATACATTGCTAGCCATTAATATGGACGATTTCGAATTCAAACCTGGAGATACAAACACCATCTATGCCTGCGGGTATAGTGGAATTTATCGATCGTTGAATGGTGGACAAAATTGGGATACACTGGGAGTATCCAATGGCATTTTTGGCTTGGGTAAAAACAGACTGGCAGTAACACCTGCCGATCCAAATAAAGTTTATCTGCTTCGTAGTGACACGAACCACAAGATGTTTTCTATGCTCATGGTTTCCAATAATTCAGGATCCTTTTTTGTACCTATTATTGGCCCCTCTTACCCACTTAAATTCTTTTCTGCAAACGATACGGATACAACGGGTCAGGCATTCCATAATATGGAGTTAGAAGTTTCTGCAACGAATGCAGATGACATTTTGATCGGGGGTGTTGATTTGTTTCGGTCACTGGATGGGGGTTTCTCATTTAATCGCATCACCCGTTGGTTTCTTCCTCAGGCAACTCCAACGATGCCCTATGTTCACGGTGATTTTCAAGGAATCCTTTTCCGGAACGGATTCTGGTATGTGATTAATGATGGTGGGATCTACGTGTCGGTGAATCAGGGTTTGGCATGGACTGATTTGTCTAATGGCTTACGTATCCGGGAATTTTATCGCATAGGAAGTTCGTCTATTGACTCATTGCAGTTTGTTGCCGGTGCACAGGATAATGGAACAACAGCGACACTTTCCTATTTGGCCAATCAACTCACCGATTGGCGGGGTGGTGACGGCATGGAATGTATCATCAGTCCGTTAAACATGCAGAAAATGTATGGTTGTGCATTCTCGGGTAATTTATTCAGAACGGATGATGGCGGTCTCACGAATATAGGACTTGCTAAAATTCCAGATGGGAATTGGGTGACCCCCTATGTACTGCGACCGGGATCCGACAACACAATCATTGCTGGGGGGGATGAAGTCTATAAATCGGATAACTCCGGAGGATTTTTCTATCCGATTACATTCAATCTGACCAATAATAGGATCGTTGATCTGGCAGTTGCACCTTCCAATTCAAATTATATTTATGCTTGCGATGACAATAAATTGTATGTTTCAAAAAGCAATGGATTTCTTTGGGATACCATAGCACATATCGCTCAGATAAAAGATATTGCAGTCAGCCCTTCCAACCCAGATCGTATCTGGTTTGCTGCCAATAATACATCCGGTTATTCGTCTTCTATTTATCGCTATGAAGGAAGTGGGAGTCCACAGAATTTAGCCACTGGAATACCAGCTACACGGGTACGGACTCTGGTAGTGGATGATACCCCCGATGAACGTTTATTTGCCGGATTTAATCAAGGCGTTTACACCTGGTCGAATATCGATCCGAACTGGACATCCATAACCCAAAATCTGCCTAAAGTAGGTGTCAATGAATTAGATCTTCAACTCCCTTCCTATAAACTTCGTGCTGCTACCTATGGAAGGGGTATTTGGGAAACCAGTGTGCGCCCCTATCCGGAAATTACCATAACCCGGTTCAATATCCCGTCCAACAATTGTTTAGATTCCGTGTTCTATTTCGCTGCACAGGTAAAGAATGGCGGAACAAATCCTGTTCTGGAATGGCATTTGAACACGATCACCATAGGGAATAATAACGATACCCTGATTTTACATGACCTGCAACCCGACGATTCGGTCTATTGTATTGAAATTTCTTCATTACCGGGCTATGTGGGTATGACGGATACGTCCAATAAAATAAAAATTCAGGATTATCAGCCTCCGGTACTGAATTTGCAAGCCAGTCAAAATACCATTTGTAAAGGGGAAGCCGTTCAACTGAATGCCAGCTTGGTCAGTTCTTCGATTCTGATAGTTCAAAATTGGCAACCGGTAGGTGGATTCTTGGGGTCGAATCAATGGAGTATAGTTGTTACGCCGCTTCAAACTACAACCTATACGTTTTCAGCAACCGACAATCATACGTGTACAACCAGTATACATCAAACCATAGTAGTGAACGATCTTCCTGAACTTCCATCCCTCAATTCACCGGTAGTTTCTCCGTCTTCTGTTTGTCTCGGTGATTCTGTTCATTTCATGGCTCCCCTGAATCCTCCTCAATGTTCCGTGCAAAATGATTTTAAAGGTGCCTTTGGCCCTTATAGTGTTTTGTATGGAAATCCGGGTGTACGCTACGATGGGGATGTGGATATTTCCGGTATACCCAATTCTGTTGTATTAAAACAACAATCGAACTGGGCCGGATATTTGAATCCACAACCTGAGTATCGTTTCTGGCTTACTTGTGAAGGAATCTTGCAGTTCCATTGGACGTATCATTCAACGGATTCTCCTCCTTACTCATATCCCATGTATGATATGGGAAATGGGTCATGGCAAATATTACCCGGGTTCAATCCGGCTATGACTGGAGCACAATCCGGTATATTCAGCGATTCAGTTTATCCCGGTGCATTTTTTCGAATCAGTAATGTAGACTATTCCGGATTTGGAAATTCAGATCTAACAATTTTCAATCTCTCGGGTCCGTACTTGAACTATTTTCCGGTCGACTGGTATTCAGATTCAATCGCCGGTACTTTACTCACATCCATGTATTATTCGTCGCTGAATTCCTTCATGCCATTTACATCCTATTTGCCGGAAGCAGTTGGTCAACATCTCTACTATGCCCAGATCACGGATCCATACACAGGTTGCAGGAGTTTACGGAAAGCATCCAATCCGGTTCAAATCAATCCGGTGCCAGTTATTAGTACCTATTCGAATCCACCCTTTATTTGTCCGGCCGATTCTGCACAATTACATGCTGAATCCTATACCGTCGATCGGGATTCCATTGTACATATCGTTCCACCTTCCCCCTATAATTCAGATGCAGGAATCGTTTTTAAGGTCAAGGCCCTGAAGCCATTGTCCATTAAAGCACTGGAACTTGGTTTACAGACTGCCTCTCAATTACAGGTCTGGTATAAGCCCGGTGGTTATGGTGATACTGCAGTACAGTCGTCATCTGGATGGACGATGTTGGGAACAACAATGACTATATCACCTATTCCCGGTCAGCAAACCCGAATAGAACTACCCGATAGTTTGACTATAGCGGCAGGGCAGGTGATGGGTATTTTATTGGTAAGTAATGGTACGGTTGATAATGCTTTTGCAACAAGTCCGGGGCAACTATTGACTTCTGATAATAACATCGAAGTATATGAAGGGTTCAGAGGCTGGGGCATGAATGGGAATTTTCATTTTACACAGGCAGCACAGTGGATTGGAAAACTGATCATAGACGTGCACAATGAGGTGAACACAATCAGCTGGCAGCCCAATGCAGGGCTCAGTACAAATAATCTTCCGGTTATCAACGCTTCACCATCACTTTCTACCACGTATACTGTTACAGCAACAAGCACAGCGTCGTGTAGTTCAAGTGCCATGCAAAATGTGTATGTGAATCCCTTACCGGTTCAGGGAATCGCGATAGCAACACCTAATTGGTTGTGTACGGATGATACCCTTCAATTACAGTATCAACCTCCAACCGGTTTGCAATGTAACGGTGTGTATCAGACCGGATTCTATACATCTTTTCAGGAAGGCAACTGGATCTTTACTCAGACCAATGCTTCTGCCACAGGCGATATCAATACCATTGGAACTCAACTCAGCATTCAATCACCAGCAGTGTATGGGATGGGATATTTTTTAATGGCTGATTATTCAGTGATAGTCCCTTGCAACGGTATCATCAGTTTCCAATGGCATTATTACACCTTTGGCAATGCGTCGTGGGAATGGCCTGAATATGCAATAGATAACGGTGTGTATCAAAAGTTTCAGGGATATAAAGCGAATGGTACTTTTGAACAGTTCGGAATTACCAATATGTATGTTCAGTCTGGTCAGATACTCCATCTCCGGTTGCGTACTGTGGATTCGAATAAGGCGGATACCTATCTCGAAATAACATCGTTTAAGGCGCCCATACCAACACCTTCTTTTCAATCGGTACAATGGTATAGTAGCAGTATTGGTGGTACATTATTGGGAAGTGGAAATAATATGGTGGTTCCGGTTTATGATACGGGTGTACTTCACAGCTTTGCACAACTCACTTCGTTGTACAGCGGATGTACCGATCCGGTGCGATTGGCAACCAATGCCTTTACCGTCACACCGTCGCCGGTATATAC
>CAYWKR010000157.1:0-5467 GCA_964458785.1 uncultured Bifidobacterium sp.
ATTGGATGCCACCGATAAAACCTGTGCCTGCAAGGGACGTATACCTATCCACAGGATACCCGCGACCAGCCATATATAGCGGGAAGAGTTCGTATTCAGGAAGGAGAAGCGTTGAAATATCCTTTTCATCAGAAATTTTTTGCTAAGCTATAAAACCACTGGCTTTCTTGTAGCATAAATGAGAATCTGGTACCATTCCGGTACACAGAGACCATTTTTCCTCCTTATCTGGCTTCTTCAGGCTACGCTGACTTGAACTGTATTAATTTGCCGGGGCCGGCTCCTGTAATTCCCCCTCCCAACGGGCCACTACGGCACTGGCTATACAATTCCCCAATACATTTACACTGGTTCGGGCCATATCCATCAACGCATCAATACCCAGAATAATATAAAGAGGCCATTCTTTTAATCCCAGGTATGAAAAGGATGCAATGGTACCTAACAAAATAACGAAAGATGCCCTTGGAACCCCGGCTACTCCTTTGCTTGTGATCATTAAAGTGAAAACAATAAATAACTGATTGCCTATACTGAGATCGACCCCACAGGCTTGTGCAACAAATATACTGGCCAGCGACAAATACAAGGTAGTTCCATCGAGATTGAAGCTATACCCCAAAGGCATTACAAACGAAACAATTTTACGGGGAACCCCAAATTGCTCCATATTCGTCATCGCCTTGGGCAAAGCGCTTTCAGAACTGGCTGTGGCAAAGGCTAAGGTAAACGGACCTGCTACAGCCTTCCACAAGGAACGAAGCGGTAAACGGGCCATTCCACATACCGGCAAGAGTACTAATCCCATAAACAAAATCAAGGCCAGATACAGTGTCAGTACCAGATAAATGCCATTGAGTAATACGCCGATTCCCATTTTTCCAACGGTATAAGCCATAGCTCCTCCCACCCCGAATGGAGCAAAATACATGATCAGGTTGGTGAATCGGAACATAGTTTCAGCCAGACTCTCAGAAAACTCGAGCATCGGTTTCTTCAATCGTTCCTGCAACAAGGCTAATGCAATACCAAATAAAATACTGAATACTACCACCTGTAGCACTTGTCCTTCAGCCATCGACTTGGCAATATTTTCCGGAAAAATATGTAACAATAATTCCTGCCATCCCTGTTGCTTCACTTCAGGCATAGTGGTTTGTACATCTGCAGGCAGTTTTATACCCGATCCGGCCCTGGTAAAATTGATCACGGCCAACCCAATAAATAAAGCAGCCGTAGTGGCCAGATAAAAATATAAAAGCGATTTCCATGCTAATCGACCTACCTGTCGCAGGTTCGAATGACCCGCAATGCCAACCACCAGGGTAGCAAAAATGAGGGGGGCAATAATGGTTTTGATGAGTCGCAGAAAAATTTTACTCAGCACATCCAGCTGAAGGGCTACTGAAGGAAAATCGTATCCTATTTCGATTCCAATCAGCATGGCAATAAATATCCAATGCGTAAGTTTTCTTTGTTCAAAACCAAACCATCCCAGCGAAACAATTGAAACAAAGCGAAATCCCTGTAATAGATCCGGATGAAGGGATTGAATGGAGACACTGAACAGATGAAGCAGTACAGTTACCAATAAAGTGATGAGTAAACCTATTTTTGGTATGGATAATTTCATAAGTCGAAAGCTACAGAATTAATTCGATTCCGTTTCGGCGATAAGAATCAAAGCGAAAATGGCATAATTGATAATATCCCTGAAGTTGGCATCCATTCCTTCCGAAACCATGGTTTGTCCGTTATTCTGAAGAATTTGCTTGATGCGTAATATTTTGGTCAGAATCAAATCGGCAAAGGATTGCTGACTCATATTTCGCCATGCCTCTCCGTAATCGTGATTTTTATTTTGCATCAGTTGAAAGGTTTCGTTCAGATGCTTATCGTACAACGCCAGCGCCCGGGGTAAAGGAATATCCCAATTCATATCCTGTACCAGTTCGTCCTGTATTAAAGCAATAATGCCATAGTTGACAATCGCCTTCCATTCACCCTTCACATCCTCATCAATTTTACTAAATCCCTTATCCTGTATGGTACGGATACGTTGTACTTTGATGTATAACTGATCAACAATAGAAATGGGACGTAATACCCGCCACGAGGTACCATAATCGTGTATCTTCTTTTCAAAAATGCTGCGACAGGTTTCACTTACCTTTTGATACTGTTGTTCTGTAATCTCCATGCTGAATTATATTCGCAAAAGGTCAAATATACATGCAAAATGAAGCGATTACAGTACAGAGAGAAAACGCTTGAATTAAGTTCACCGGTGGTGATGGGTATTTTGAATGCTACCCCCGATTCGTTTTATACTGGTCGCGGCCACTTTTCAGAAAATGAACTTCTTCAACAAGCCGAAAAAATGCTCATCGAAGGTGCTTCCATTCTCGATCTGGGAGGAATGAGTTCAAGACCGGGCTCCAAAGAACTAAGTACAGCCGAAGAATTAGGCCGGGTACTTCCTGTATTCCGCCAAATCCGGAAACAATTTCCCAATACGTGGATTTCGGTCGATACCTATCGTTCAGACGTAGCCGCTCCCTTACTGGAAGAAGGTGCCGACCTCATCAACGATATCTCAGGAGGAATACTGGATCCTTCATTATGTGAACTGGCCGTACAGTATCAGGTACCTTATATCTGTATGCATATGCCGGGTAAACCACTCGATATGCAACAGCACGCTCAGTACGAAGATGTGGTTTCTGAAGTCCTGAAGGTTCTTTCGGAACGTATCCGTGAATTAAAATCCATGGGTATTACACAGGTAATTTCCGATCCCGGATTTGGATTTGGAAAAAATGTCAATCATAATTACCAGCTACTCTCCTCCTTGGAACGTTTTCAGGAATTAGACTGTCCGCTACTCGTTGGGATTTCGCGAAAATCAATGATATCCCGGGTACTGAATATACAGGCTGAACAGGCGTTAAACGGAACCACAGCCCTTCATATGGTGGCTTTACAAAAAGGAGCCGGTATTTTACGGGTACATGATGTTCTGGAAGCCATGCAATGTATTCAGCTTTATCGCATGTTGAATCCGGGTGCTTAATAATATTCCCATAGCTCGTCTTATATTGCGTCACCAATGTCGAAACGGATTGTAATCATGGGGCCGGCTCATCCCTTGCGGGGTGGTTTAGCTTCGTTCAACGAAAGACTGGCCAGAGAGTTTATCCGGGAAGGAAATGAAGTGAGTCTTTGTTCGTTTTCGTTCCAGTATCCTTCCTTTCTTTTTCCGGGTACTACACAATATAGCAGCGAACCGGCACCTGCCGATCTTTCCATCCGTTCGTTGATTCATTCGGTGAATCCGTTGAACTGGCTTAGTACGGGCTGGAAACTGATGCGCGAAAAACATGACCTGATTATTGTACGGTATTGGCTTCCGTTTATGGGCCCTTGTCTGGGAACCATACTCAGAATAGTTCGTCTGAATAAGAAAACACGTATTATTTGTATCGCCGATAATATTATTCCACATGAAAAACGACCGGGCGATTCACTTTTCACCCGCTACTTTATCGCTTCAGTGCATGGATTTATTACCATGAGCGAAAAAGTGATGAGCGATTTAAAAAAGTTCACACATAAACCGGCCCTGCAATTACGTCATCCCTTATATGATAATTTCGGCGAAGCCATGGATCCGGCAGAAGCCCGAAAAGCATTAGGTCTGATACCCAATAGTCCTGTGATCTTGTTTTTTGGATTTATCAGAAAATATAAAGGACTGGATCTTTTTATCGAAGCTATTCATCACCTAAAAAAAACAGGATGGTTGCAACAGCATCCGGTACAATTTTTAGTAGCCGGCGAGTTTTATGAAAATCCTGAACCCTATCTGAACAGCATTCGCGAACGGGAGGTAACGAACGAAATCATTCTTCATCATCATTTTATACCGGATAGTGAAATCAGATTGTATCTCAGTGCTGCTACTGTAGTTATTCAGCCCTATCATCATGCTACCCAAAGTGGTGTAACTCCCCTGGCCTATCATTTCGAAAAACCCATGATTGTTACCCGGGTAGGAAGTTTACCTGATCTGGTACCCGATTCAGTGGGTATTGTAACCGAAGCCGAAGCCACTTCACTGGCGGAAGGGATTATTCGTTTTTTCAGCCGGAATGAAGACGAAATGAAACAACATATTAAAGAAGAGAAGAAAAAATTCGGATGGGATATTTTTTGCCGGGCCATCTTATCTTTGAACACAGACCCTACATATGATATACCGAAGTAAAGCCCCCTTGCGTATTGGACTGGCAGGCGGGGGAACCGATGTAAGTCCCTACAGCGATTTGTATGGTGGGGCTATTCTGAATCTGACGATTTCATTAAGTGCCTATGCGAATATTGAACTGACCAGCGATAACGAAATCGTATTGCAGGCTTTCGACCGAAAAGAAGTAGAACGATATCCGGTGAGTACCTTTCTTGAAATCAACGGCACACTTGATTTATTAAAAGGTGTTTATAACCGGGTCATGAAAGATTATCCTTTTTCTCCCCGTGGAATGAAAATTTCGACTTTTGTGGATGCACCGGCCGGATCGGGATTGGGAACCTCCTCTACCCTGGTGGTGGCTATCCTGGGTGCCTTTGCCGAAATGTTGAAATTACCCTTGGGCGATTACGATCTCGCACAATATGCCTATGAAATTGAACGGGTAGATTTAAAACTGGCCGGCGGAAAGCAAGATCAGTATGCAGCCACGTTTGGCGGAGTAAACTATATGGAGTTTCTGCCCAATGATAATGTAATTGTGAATCCGCTGAGAATCCGAACCGAATATCTTCACGAACTGGAAAATAATCTGTTGCTTTTCTATACCGATAGCAGTCGTGAAAGTGCCCGTATTATTGAAGAACAGCAAAAAAATGTACATAACCAGAAGGAGAAGTCAATCGAAGCCATGCACCGACTGAAAGAACAAGCCCAGCAAATGAAGGAAGCCTTGTTAAAAGGCAAGCTAAACCAGATTGGTGAAATTCTGGATTATGGATTCCGTCAGAAAAAACTGATGGCCGATAAAATTTCAAACGACTCGATTGAAGAAGTGTATGAATTAGCCATACGTTCAGGGGCCGCCGGTGGAAAAATCAGCGGTGCCGGAGGGGGCGGTTTTATGATCTTCTATTGTCCGGCGAATAATCGCTATCCAGTAATTGAGGCCCTGAAAGCGGTTCGTGGACAGGTAATGCCCTATACGTTTACGCATCACGGCTTACAAACCTGGACGATCAGTTAGGATGCCTTTTATTCATTACTTTTAAACGTTAAATCAGCAATATGTCTTTCAAACATCCACGAACTATTTTTATTATCGACGACGACCAGACTATTACTTCTTCTCTGCGTGATTTTCTGTTGGAACGGGGCGATCATCAGATCCATTGCTTCGAAACCGGCGAGCAGGCTCTTCATGAATTGCATCGTAAC
>CAYWKR010000158.1:0-5449 GCA_964458785.1 uncultured Bifidobacterium sp.
ATCAATTTGTAATCTTCCTGTGCCGTATAGTAGGTAGATAGCAGCGATTCAGCAATATCCGATAAGGTGGCCATTCCCTGATCAGTAGCCTCTGAATGAAGTAATTGGATAAATTCTATGATTTGGGTTTTCACCGTTGTCGTAATTTCAGAAAGTGAATCGGCCAGCAGAAGTTCCTGAAACACTGCCTGAAGTTGATTTCTTAATAAACGTTTATCCATCAACTGAGTCAGCAGCTCTTTATCCGGTAATGAATCCGGTAAAACATGGTTTAGTCGTTTTTGTTCCACAACAGAAGTACCAGCCTGATAGTTCCTGCCTTTAGCAAGTATCTGAATAGAACTGTTAGACAAATGCTTCACATGCAAGGTTCCTGTTAATCGTATTCGGGAACAGGATTCAGGTTCTGTTGATGTGATGATACCATTTGGAATGGTTTTGACCAGGCGAATAATTGCTTGTTTCATATGGGTGTTTTGAGTAAATGTACCATGAAATAAAAAGGGAAGCCTGAAAACTTCCCTTTTAAAATGATATAAATATTCTGCTAATTCCCCGGTCTGAAATTCCGGAAACGGTATCCTAAGGCGAATTGAATATTCGGAACCTTAAAGAAACCATTCGAAATGTCGCGGGCAGCATTGGTCTTCATGTTATCCCAAACTGTTTGTGAAATACGCAAATCGAGATAAAGCTGCGGACTAAAACTATAAGAAGCACCCACAGTATAACCTAATCCAAAACGACTGGAGAAATCACTACGTAAATATTGACTTCCTTTATCGGCCGGTATTTCATAGCGCGATGAAGCGGGTAAAGTATCAGTTACATTCACCACATAGTTTTTATACTTTTCACTCACAGGCAATTTGAATCCATAGGCCAGATTGGCCCCACCATACAAACTAAAGGACCTGTAATTCAACTGAAGCATAATGGGTAATTCCAGCGAGTAGAAATTTTTAAAATTGAAGGTGCGTATACTGGAGTCTTTCTGGTATGAATAAATTCGTTGATGGGCCAGCGATACACTGTCTTCACTATAGTTTAGAATTCTGTAATAAATATCATTCACTGTATAACCGCCATTATTCCGGTAGTAAAATTTCAATTCAGTCAGTAAAGAAACATACTCATTAATGGGTTTTAAATTGGTTAATCCACCCTGAAAGCCTCCAAAATTGTGATGGGCATTATTTAATGATGCATTAATTCCCATACTGATTCCGGTATAGGTATCCGGACGGAATCCGTATTTCACAAAATCAATCAACTTCTGATACTGATCATTCCCGAAGCGTCGTAAATCGTCAAAATACGAAGTATGATGGGTAGTTGTATTTTTCTTCTTTTGTACGATCAGGGTACTCTTTTGCAATGCAAGGCGACTTCCCGAAATGGCTTCGCTTTGGGTAGAAGCAACCACAGGTTCAGGCAACGTGCTTTGCTGCATGGCTAATGCATCTTCTTCTGCACTGAGCTCACGGTACCGTGGATTGGTTACAGAATAATCCAATGGGGTTACGCGGGGAATCCATTGTGTTACTGTGCTCTTTCCGGAGGTATCGATCGATTGCTGAATACTGCCATCCCGGTTGAGGACTGATTTTTGAGTTAACTCCACCACAGGAATTTCTTTCTTGTCAAAAGAGGGTAGTGGTGCTGCCGAAGCCACCATGTTTTCATTCACGTCAGACCCATCGGTGTGTGAAGACGCGTTTGAATGCCTGTCTGATTTTCTTTCGTGGGCTGTCGCATCTGCTTTTTGCTTTTTGTTTTCAGCAGAAGGGTAACTTTTTTGTTTCCAACCCTGAATCGGGTTTACAGTACTCGCCGTTGCCGGGATAGTTGAATTTACTTCTGACGGATGTGATGGAATGACAGAAACGGCGTTGGAAGTGACAGGAGATACAGGGGTATTATTGGGGGTTTGTTCAGATGGTTCAGATTTTATAACAGAAGAATGGTTGGTAGCGCTTGCCATACTATTTTTTGGAGTATGAACAACCTGTGCAACCCGGTTTGCGTGCTTCCCGGAATCGGAAGGGTGACTGTTAAAATAATAAGCTGTTGAAAGTGTGCCGGCGCCAAGAAGGGCAAACAGAAGGAAAGGGAATATCCGGCGCTTCTTTTTCTCTTCCTGACTGTATGGATTCTGGCCATCGAGCATACGCTCCATATTGGCCCAGGCACCTAGGTTCAGTTGTTCCCGACCTTTACCGAGATTCTTCCGAAACAACTCATCTATTGGAATACGATTTTCCATTTACTGCTATTTACGATTTGTATAATTGTTCCACTTTAGATTTTAAAATACGACGGGCCTCAAAAAGATGCCATTTACTGGTGCCTTCACTGATGCCCAGAATATCTCCGATTTCTTTATGACTTAAACCTTCCATAACAAACATATTGAATACGGCACGTGTTGAATCGGACAAGCCCTGAACCAGTCCCATTAATTCATCATAACGCATGTCATGGGCCAAGTCACCACTCACCACTTCGTCTCGCTCCACAAACACAATTTTTTCGTTGTATTTACAGTGTTGCCTTACATAATCAAAGATCGAATGGTAGATGACTCTTCGTACCCAGCCTTCAAACGATCCTTCGAATTTGTACGTATCTATTTTCTGAAAAACCTTTAAAAAACCATTGTTCAGAATTTCCTCGGCCAGATGGTATTGGTACGGGTTGGTATACCGCTTCACCATACTCATCATTTTGGGGTACATCATCTTGTATAAACGCTCCTGAGCCGTTCGACGCCCTTCCCGGCATCCATGAATGATGTCGAGTAGTTCAGTATCCTGTTGGGTTCCGGTGTAGCTCAAAGCAGCGCTCAATTAATTGTGTATTTCTTCAAGGCAAGACAGCCTTTCCATTCAATTCGTTTGGACAAGGATGAAATTCCTTCCAAAGGTACACGAAGTGCCTCTTTCCTGAATCGTAAACCCATTTTCCCTGAACTGAACCACGTTGGAATATTACATTTGCGCTCCATATGAAGTATCAGACTGAAATTGAACGACGAAAAACCTTTGCCATCATATCGCATCCCGATGCCGGAAAGACTACCCTGACCGAGAAATTTCTGCTTTTTGGAGGTGCGATTCAAACGGCCGGTGCAGTAAAATCGAATAAAATCAAAAAGCATGCGACTTCCGATTTTATGGAAATTGAGCGCCAGAGAGGAATTTCGGTAGCTACCTCGGTGATGAGCTTCGAATACCGGGGCAAACTGGTGAATCTGCTCGATACGCCCGGTCACAAGGACTTTGCCGAAGATACCTACCGTACATTAACAGCAGTAGATAGTGTGGTGCTGGTGATTGATTGTGTGAAAGGGGTGGAAGAGCAAACCGAACGGTTGATGGAAGTTTGCCGGATGCGCGATACCCCAGTGATCATTTTTATCAATAAAATGGATCGAGATGGTCTGAACCCCTTCGATTTGCTCGAAGAAGTAGAAAAAAAACTTCAGATCAAAACCCAGCCTCTGACCTGGCCTATCAATATGGGACGGGAATTCAAAGGCGTTTTCAATATTCATCAGCATAGCTTTCTTGCCTTTCAGGCCCACCAAAAAGCCAGTGATGATGATCTCGTTTCGGTACCCGATCTTCAATCGAATACACTGGATGAGCTGATTGGAAAGAAGGATGCCGATTCGCTGCGGGAAGATATGGAATTAATTATGGGGGTATACGATTCGTTCGATACCCAAGCCTATCTGGACGGACATCTGGCACCCGTATTTTTCGGAAGTGCCGTCAATAATTTTGGTGTAAAAGATCTTCTGGACACCTTCGTGGAAATAGCTCCATCGCCCAAACCCCGCTTAACCGACAAGCGGCAGGTGGATGCAGGGGAAGATAAATTTACCGGCTTTGTTTTTAAAATTCATGCCAATATTGATCCCCGACACCGCGACCGGGTGGCATTTTTAAGGGTATGTTCAGGGAAATTCGAACGGAATACATTTTACCATCATGTTCGACTTGATAAAAACCTCCGTTTCAGCAATCCCTATACCTTTCTGGCAAAGGAAAAGAATGTAGTGGATGATGCCTATCCGGGCGATGTGGTGGGTTTGTTCGATACCGGAAATTTTAAAATAGGGGATACCCTCACTGAAGGAGAAGATTTGAATTATATCGGGATTCCTAATTTTTCACCTGAAATTTTTAAAGAGTTAATTAATAATGACCCATTGAAAACCAAGCAGTTAGAAAAAGGTGTTCGTCAGTTAACCGATGAAGGGGTAGCTCAATTATTTACCCAGCATGGCGGCAACCGGAAGATTATAGGTTGTGTTGGTGATCTGCAGTTTGAGGTGATACAATATCGATTACTTCAGGAATATGGAGCCGCCTGTAGTTTTAAAACGCTTCCTTTTTATAAGGCATGCTGGATACAGGGGCCTGAACAGAAGGTGGCTGATTTTATCCGGTTTAAAGGTGCCAATATTGTAGAAGACAAGGAAGGAAATCTGGTATATCTGGCTGAAAGCGCCTGGTACCTGAATACCGAACGAACCAATAATCCTGAAGTTCGTTTTTATATCACCAACGATTACAAGCACGAATTGCCTTAATCGTTTAGCCGGTCTTTTAAAATTCGGGCAATAAAATCCAGAATGCGGGAAAAACCGCTTAAATGTTCATCGGATGATTTGTTGACTTCCAGATCGGGTAGCAGTGTTTTGTTGGGATATAAGGCTCCGGTAAGTTCGGGAATAGCTATGAATACAATACCTGCCACCAGCACCAGAAGAAACAGCGAACCGGCCATCCGGAGTAAATTTTTACGGTCCTTCATATAGGCAATCACCACCACACTTCCGATCAGGGGAAGCAGTAAGAATACCCAGTGATGAACAAACCAGCTGTTTTGGATAAAGTGCACCGGACGGTTATTTGAAGCATAAAATTAAGAGGATCGTCTTAAAAAATGCAAACCTCAAACACTTTCCTTCCTAAAAGCGTTATTTTTGACCCGGATATGCGCTTATTTTCTGTTTTTATCGTTCTGGTCTTTTTTACCCTGCATCTCAGGGCAGGAGATGAAGTTCGGTTAATGTCGCTTTATCCGGTTCCTTTAAAAAACAGCACCCTGAACGTACGGATTAATATTCCGGGTTCAGGTCTGGCGCAACTTGAACTCAGGAATCTTATTGGGAAGAAACTACAGGAAAAAGAAGTGCCAGCCGGTACCGAAGAAGTGGTTTTCGGATCGATGGATACGTATCCGAATGGCGTTTATGTAGTAGTGGCTAAAAATGCCAGCGATAAAGTGCTTGAAATATCTAAATTTATTATGAACAAATAAGATGCGGTCTTCCAAAAACCTTATTTACGGAAGAAATCCGGTATGGGAAGCCTTGCATGCTGAACAGGTTCCAGACCGGATTCTTATGCAGCATCAGATTAGCGGAGAACGTATA
>CAYWKR010000159.1:0-5443 GCA_964458785.1 uncultured Bifidobacterium sp.
CTCGGCCCCCATTTTCTTTAAACAATAAATATTCGATAAAGCCACCCTCGAATGCATAATATCGCCAATCAAGGCTACTTTCTTTCCCTTCAGCGAACCCAGTTTTTCACGTATCGAAAACGCATCGAGCAAGGCCTGCGTGGGATGCTCGTTGGTACCATCGCCGGCATTGATGATGGCTGCATCAATATGATTGGAAAGAAAATGAGGTGCCCCCGATGCACTGTGTCGCATCACCACCATATCGACCTTCATCGATAAAATATTGTTGGCGGTATCGATCAGGGTTTCGCCTTTGGACACACTACTTCCCGAAGCAGTAAAATTAATCGTATCGGCACCCAATCGTTTTTCGGCCAGTTCAAACGAAATGCGGGTGCGGGTGGAGTTTTCGTAAAAGAGATTGACAATGGTAATATCACGTAAACTGGGCACCTTTTTAATGGGTCGTTTCAATACCTCTTTAAAGTGATCGGCCGTACGAAAAATAAGTTCAATATCGCCGGCTGTCAGGTCTTTTATTCCAAGCAGGTGTTTTGTACTCAGTGTCATATCGTATCGGCTTTTTGTATGATGACCACTTTATCTTCTCCATCGCGTTGTTTCCAGTACACTTTCACCTTTTCGGTTAACGATGAATCGATAACCAGTCCGGAGTAATCGGCCTGAATAGGTAATTCCCGGTTATAACGCCGGTCAATCAATGTCATGAGTTCTACCTTACGGGGTCGTCCGAAATCAAGCAGGGCATCCAATGCACTTCGAACCGTACGACCCGTGAACAATACATCATCGATCAGCACTACCTGTTTCCCTTCCAGCGTCAGATCGAGTTCGGTACTGCGGGGTAAAGGAATCGAAGAAGCCGACTGATAATCGTCGCGGTAAAACGTGATATCGAGTTTGCCATAGGCCGGTTTCTTTTTCAGTCGTTTGCTGATATAATCTACCAGGCGGTCGGAAAGAAAAATACCGCGGGGTTGTATTCCAATCAGTACTGTATTGCTGAAATCGCCATGATTTTCGATCAACTGATGCGCCAGTCGTTCAATAACTACCTGACATTTATGGGCATCGAGCAAGGTCTTCAAACCAGAATGGATTTTGGCAAATGTACTTAAAAGCCTTTCAACTTTTTTCATTTTCCTTCTCAGAACAAAGCCACCACATTTGATTTACATTTACCCTCTTCATGAACATTTTATCCTGGATCGATCGGAACGGGCATTGGCTGCTGATTGCCCTGGTACTTTTAGTGATGGTTGGAATTAAAATTCCAGATCTTCACTTGCCTTATTATTGGGACGAAGCCTGGTCGTATGCCCGGGCTATTCATCACATGCAGGAAGATCACATTACCCTGAACCCGGCCAAAACGGATCCTGAAATTTTTCGTGGCCATCCCTTGCTGTTTTATGCTTTTTCAGCTACCCTGGCCCGCTGGGGATCTATGTCGCCCCTGTTCATGCATACTGCCATGTTGATACTCTGCCTGTTGTTGCTACTCTATTTTTTTTATACCCTGTATCGCACCTTTCAACCCTATGTGGCCGTTTGGGCAATAGTTTGGCTGGCGCTGCAGGAAGTGTATATGGTACAAAGCAGTTTTCTTTTACCCGAAATTGCCGTAGCCATGCTGAGCTTCTTTGCCTTGATGGCTTGTTATCGAAATCGCGTTTGGGAATTTCTGCTTTGGGCTCTTCCTCTGGTATTCATTAAAGAAAGCGGGTTAGTAGCCGCGCTCAGTTGTTTTGTTTTTGCAGGCATCCGGGTTCTTTCTTCAAAGAACACATCGGTACAAAAAATTGGTCAGGGAATCCTGTGGGGTTTACCCTTACTTTTTTTCGCTGTTTTTTTAATCATTCAAAAAGTAAAGTGGGGATGGTTTCTTTTTCCCGAACATACCGGACTGATGAATTGGGACCGGGCGGCTATTCTGTCTAAAATGCAGGGAATTCTGATGTATCTTACAAAGGAAGAGTATCGCCTGATCCCGATGTTGGTATTTGCATTGGCATTCTTTTTTTTACTCGTTTTTAAATTCCGGGTTTTTAAAGAAACATACTTCAATTCTTTCAGTGTGTTGCTCATTCTTTTCATTTTGGCTTATACGGTTTTCTGCGCATTGAATTTTTATTCGACCCGCTACTTGCTGGCCTTATTTCCACCTGTTAGTTTGCTGATGGCGCTGAGTTTCGGTCCCCTCTTTTCTTCTCAGCGAAAACAATTTGTATTCGCATTCTGTGGACTCCTTTATTTTACTATCACCTATGTGGCCTTGCCGGCTAAAGGGCTTGGCGATACCAGTAAAAGATATACGGCCTCGGTGCGTACCCAACAAAAAACCATCGAAGAATTTGTACTGAAGCATGCACAGGAAAGTTTTCATGCCGACTTTCTGATGCGTACCAATTTGAGTGATGCCACCTGTGGCTATATTCCAGCGGGTAAGCAGGTGCGCCTGGCTGAATGGCCCGATGCCTCGTACTTAATTTGCAGCAGTATTGAACCGCTGGGCGCCCTGGTGCAGGATGCCCTGAATCAAAAACAGCTTACACTGGTATATGAATGTTCGGAAGCCGAAGCCTGGTGCCGGGTGTACCGGAATCTGAAAAAATAAGCCCTACTCTTTACCGCTTCCCTTAAAGGCATCTTCCGTTTGCTTAAACAACACATTGAAGGTGGTTAAGGAACCATAAATACGGGTAATGTATTGCTGCAAGTCAACCTTCTCGGCATCGGTCAACACCTTATGGGCATTGATTTGTTGTTCCATCACCCTGAGCCGGTCGCGGACCATTACAATTTTATGAAAGAAGGTTTCGATGGGAATTTCCTTCCCCTGCATGCTTTCATCAAAAGGTTTGAGTACCATAGTACCCCCATGCCAGCGGGTTCCTAAATCAACCCGTTCACTGATATCACTGCGGTCGTCGAGTACTTTATGCAGCATAAATTCCAGATCGGCACTATTAATCATTCCTCCAACATTCTGATCGTCGGTGGCATGCACAATACGTAATCCTTCAAACTGCTTTCCAATACTTTTCACACTATTGCTGTTCTTGAACCAGATACTATAAAAATCGGTTCCCAGATCCACAATAACGCCTTTACCAAAATTGGGGTGTTCTATTCTTGATCCTATTCCCAGTTCCATGTTTTTTTTGGCGAATATACAGGAAGCCGCATGGAAGTGCCAACCCTACATCCAGAGAGAATTTGTTTTTTGGGGTATGCTATTTTGATTCTACTTTTACGCCCTAAGTTTTACACATGGAAGATTTACAATCGCTGAAACAGGTACTGAAAACCCAAATCATTGAATCGCTGAACCTGCAAGGCATGACGCCCGATGAGATCGACGATAACGCTCCTTTGTTTGGAGAAGGACTGGGCTTAGACAGTATCGACTCGCTGGAACTCATGGTATTGCTGGAACGGAATTACGGAATAAAAATCGAAGATGCCCGCGAAGGTCGTAAGGCCATGGAATCTGTTCAGGCTATGGCTACCTATATTCAGGAACATCGCAGCAAATAAGCCATGCCTCCGAGGGTGGTTGTTACAGGAGTTGGAATTATCAGTTCGCTGGGACGTGGTTTGCCCGACCATCAGCGAATGCTTTTGAATGAACAGGCGGCTCTGGGTCCCTGCACCCTTCCGGAAACTATCTATGCGCGTGAATTTCCATTTGGTGAAGTTCGCCTTTCGAATGACGAGTTAGCCTTCCCGGCCGGAATACCGGCAGAAGGAAACAGTCGCACCACCCTGTTGGGTTGTATTGCTGCTGCCGAAGCCATTGCACAAAGCGGCCTTACGTCCCCGTTGCTCCATCGGGGAGCATTGATTAATGCCAGTACGGTGGGTGGCATGTGCGAAGTAGAAAAGTATTACTTCGATATGTTAAACGAACCTGAAGCTTTTACAGCCTATACCGATACCCTCGATTGTGCCGACTGCTCGATACGAATAGCTAAACGATTCGGTATACAGGGTTTTATTACCACTATCAGTACAGCCTGTTCCTCATCGGCCAATGCTCTTATGCTGGGTGCCCGCATGCTGGAGCAGAAAAAAGTTCCGGTGGCCATTTGTGGCGGAACCGATGCCCTGACCCGATTTACCATTAACGGCTTTAATGCCTTAAAAAATATCGACCGGCAGGCTTGTCGTCCCTTCGATGCCGGGCGGAACGGATTGAATCTGGGGGAAGGGGCTGCCTATCTGGTACTGGAACGCGAAGAAGATGCATTATCGAGAGGTGCCCGAATTCTGGCTATTTTTAGTGGGTATGCGAATTATAACGAAGCCTTTCATGCTACGGCACCCAATCCTGAAGGGGAAGGGGCTTACCGGGGTATGGAACTGGCATTGCAAAAAGCCGGTTTGGCGGTTACCGATATTGACTATATTAATGCACATGGTACCGCAACATTAACCAACGATGAGTCGGAGTCGAATGCGATGATTCGTTTATTTGGAACGGTACCGGCCTTTAGTTCAACAAAATGTTATACCGGTCATACCCTCGCTGCGGCAGGTGCTGTGGAAGCCGTTTTTGCCGTGAATGCTATTGAGGAAGATTGTGTATATGCCAATTTGAATTTTACCACTCCGATGCCGGGGAGTGCATTAGTGCCTCAGCTACGGTACGAAACAAAAAAAAATATCCGCCATGTGATGTCGAATTCGTTTGCCTTTGGCGGAAATAATACCAGTCTGATCTTTTCAAAATACGAATCGTGAGCGCAATGTATATCCGCACCGCTGCCTGTATTTCGCCCTGGATGCTTCCCGATGAAGAGGCATGGCCTGCTGCAGCACCGGAATGTCCCGGCAACCGGTTCCGGGTGAAAGAGCCAGACTATAAACCCTATATCAATCCGGTACAAATCCGCCGGATGAGCCGGGCATTGAAGTTCGGATTTAGTTCGGCTATCCATTGTTTACATCATGCCGCTCTGTTACCGGAAGCTATTACCATAGGAACCGGTAAAGGATGTTTGAGTGATACGGAAGGCTTTTTGCATTCGATACAAACGTATCATGAAACCGCATTACAGGCCACCCCATTTATTCATTCAACCTACAACCAGTTGAATGGAATGATTTCCCAGAGCCGGAAAATCAATTCGTATAACATGACCTATGTGCATCGTTCGCTCTCGTTTGAAAGTGCTTTACTCGATATTCAGTTAGGGTTTCAGGATGGAAGCTGGAAGACTGCCCTGTGTGGATGTTTCGACGAAGTAACCGAAGAACATTTTGAAGTGATGAAAAGCTGGGGACATTGGAAAAAAGAATCGTGCCGCCCGGATCAACTATTACACAGCGTCACCGATGGCTCGGTAGCCGGTGAAGGAGCAGCCTTTTTCTTTCTGCAATCGCATGCCGATTCTTCCACACCTTTTGAAATCGATGTATTGGCAACCATGGAAGG
>CAYWKR010000160.1:0-5427 GCA_964458785.1 uncultured Bifidobacterium sp.
AATCCGGATGATATTACCCGGGAACGCTTATTGCAATTCCTTCGTCTGGGCATTAATCGGTTGAGTATGGGCGTACAAAGTTTTTTCGATGAAGATCTGGTTTATATGAATCGCTCGCATCATGCGGCACAGGCTAAACGATCGTTGCAGCAGGTGAAAGAAGCCGGTTTTGAGTCGTTTAGTGTGGATTTGATTTTTGGATATCCCTTACTGAGTCATGACAAGTGGAAGCAGAATCTGGAAATACTGTTAGGGTATTCGCCTCCACATATTTCGGCATACAGTTTAACGGTGGAGCCGCAAACTGCGTGGAGTGTGTTTGTAAAAAAAGGCACTTATGCACCAGTGGATAATGAACAGGCGGCCGGTCATTTTGAATACCTGATGGAAACATTGGAAGGGGCTGGGTATGAGCAGTACGAAATATCGAATTATAGTATACCGGGTAAACGGGCCCGGCATAACAGCAGCTATTGGCATCAGGAAGCCTATCTGGGTATTGGCCCATCGGCACATTCGTATAATGGGGTGAAGCGACAATGGAATATATCGAACAATGCGTTGTATATAAAGTCGTTGCAAATGAATCATATTCCCTTTGAGGAAGAGATTCTCACGCGGGAGCAAAAACTGAATGAATACATGATGGTGAGTTTGCGTACCAGCGAAGGACTTTCAATTTCTTCGGTACAATCTCAAATGAAGGCGGAAGAATTTACTGACTGGTTTAGCCAAACAGCCTTGTGGATTCAACAAGGTATGCTGTTACATGAAGACCATTATTTGCGGTTAACCCGAAAAGGCAAATTGATGGCCGATGGCATTGCTGCGGATTTGTTTGTATAGATGTTGTTGGATATAGTTTTATACTCCAAGCCCGCAGAGATTGATTAAGTATTTTGCTTAGCGCTCTTTGCGAAACCACTTTGCGTTCTTTGCGTGGTTTTATTTCACGCGAAGCCCGCAGAGGAAATGCAAACGCAGAGCCCGCAGAGGGAATGAAGTACAGTGTCATAGCGCTCTTTGCGAAACCACTTTGCGTTCTTTGCGTGGTTTTTTTCTCGCAGAGCCAGCGAAGAATAATTACAGGTTATTCGCTATCCTATGAAATCCATCTTTTAATAACTTGGTATTGAAGTTGATCAGTAATGCCAGCTTTTTGTCTGCTAACTTTAAGTAGGTCAATGTCTGCGCGTAATGTACCGGTGCCAGATTTTCTACAGATTTGATTTCAATTATTACTTTGTTTTCAACCAGTAAATCAATTCTGAATCCGATCTCCTGTTTTACTTCTTTGTAAATTAATGGCATGGATACTTGTGTTTTTACGTCCAATCCAATTTCTCTTAAATCATAAGCTAAGGTTGCTTCATACACCGATTCTAATAAACCAGGTCCAAGCGATTTATGTAATTCCATAGCAGCGCCTAAGATTTTGTAGGACAAATCATTCTCATTCATAGTGTTTGGTTTTAGGTTAAAATGAACCGGAAATTTATTTTGAGTTTCTTAATTCACTATAAAATAATTCACATTAATGGCAGAAGGAGGGGTTTATTATTGCTTATGTTCTGAGATGAATTAGAAAATAAATAAGGTCGCCTGTTATTTTCCTGATGATTTTCATTCAGCGAATACAAATCCTAATGATTTCTATAAAAAAAATTTTCAAAGCGATGGTCTTTCATTTTAAACTTGTGCTGAATGGTATCCAGATCATATTCAATAAAACAATCGAACTGATGCGCCATTCCTTTTGAAAAGGTGAAAAATGTAAATAAAGCACCTTGTTTATGCGGTTCACCGAATAAATTGATATAGTAACTGTTCGTATCATGTTGCTGTTTCAATAAACCGGCTTGAGGAGAAATGATTTGGATGTAGGTTTTTTCTATCACCGGTGGTAAATCAATATCCGGGAAATCGTCAGCTTGCTGGTATACATGTTTTCCAAAGAAAAGTGTATCAAATCGCAGGTGATATTTCTGATTCACCAGACGGATATAATCACCAACAGCTTGTGTATATAATTTACTGAGCTTAAACAGACTGTCGGATTTTGAATACTGCTGAGTCTGTGTTGAGCCTGACTTTATTTTTGATTTGACCTTTTCAAGAGGTTCGGCACAACTGAAAAAAAGACATACCCAGAATATATTCAGAAAACAGGCTGGAACAAAAAACCACTTCTTTATTCTGAATGGACATTCTACATTTTCCTGTTTGAAGTGTTCCATCGTTCTTAATAAAACGGTTCATTTATGTAAAGCATCACCACTCATGCGGAACAATATCCAATCGTTCATGGCACGGGCCCCCAATCCCTTATAAAAATCAATGGCCGGAGTATTCCAGTTCAGAACTGCCCATTCCATCCGGGCACATTCCTCTTTTTGTGCTATGCTTTTTAATTCAAGCAGCAACGCTTTTCCATATCCTATACCACGAAATGCAGGTTTTATAAAGAGGTCTTCCAGATACAGTCCCTTGCGACCGGCGAAGGTTGAGAAATTATAAAAGTATAGAGCAAAGCCTATATTTTCCTGACCTTCCGAAGCGATTAAACAGAAACACGATTTTTTTTCAAACAGGTGGTCCTTCAGCATTTCTTCTGTTGCAATTACTTCCTGTTCCAGTTTTTCATACACGGCCAATTCACGAATCAGCATCAGGATAATGGGAATATCGCTTACTTCGGCGGCACGAATCCGAAATCGGGAATCAGTCATTTTTATTGACGAATTCGTTTTTTAATCCCAGACCAATTCCTGCGGCCACGATAATTAATATTAATACCGACGACAGCATACTCAGGGTGTTCCATTTCAAATAGGTTTCCGGACGGAAGCGGAATTCAATTTTATGGTTACCGGCAGGAAGCATTAAGCCCCGTAGCAGATAGTTGGTTTTAATAATCTCCTGTTCTTTTCCATCTACATAGGCTTTCCAGCCCAAAGGATAGTAGATATCAGAGAAGACTGCAAAACCCGCCTGACTGTTTTTCGATTCAAAACTTAAATCGTTCAAACCATATTTCGTTAACTGAATCTGACTGCTACTGTCCGGGGTAAACTCATTTATATTTTCTTTCCAGTATTTCTTTTGAACGACCGCCATCGTACGGGCTTCAAAGGCATTCGGTACACGGGCAGTATCACCGATATTGGCGGCATTCAGCGACAACATTTCCTGATCGGCATTATCTACCAGCTTCACGTTTTTCACAAACCATGCATTACCACAGGCATTCAGATTGGGCTGCACGGCTGGTGTATTATCTCTGCCGTTGAAGATGATGTATTTAGTATTAAGCATATTGAGTACTTCACCATTCATTTTTCCAGCAGCGGTTTGCAATTGATGGTCAATCAAATCCTGATATGATTCGAGTTTAGCCGGATGATACCCACCCACCATTTTATGGTGTACGGCGCCCATCGCATCGTTATACGTATCGGTCGATAAATCAAAGACGCGGTAATAGGGATCCTTATCCTGGAGAATCTGCTGATCTACCGGACCCGGTTTAAACTGTGCTTCAAATTCTTCTTTCTCCATATAGCTGTCATCGTTCAGATAGCGTGTACCCAAGGAGAGCAGATCTACGGCTACCAAAATTCCTACTGAAGCCAGAGCCATTGTTGTTTTTATTTTCCTGCGTGCAAATAACCATAACACACCACCGGCCAGCAATACAAAAACCAGCGAACGTAATCCATCTTTCATGGCCATAGAAGGGCGGTCTTCCTGCAAGGCATCAAATACCTGTGTGGCAGCTTGTTCGTTATTGCCAAACATTTGCACTAATTGTTGCTTCAACCGCTGATCGTTATCGCCTTTGAATGAAAAGAAAAAACGGCTTCCCGGACCGAGTAAAAGACAAAGTCCACCTGTAATTATCAGTGCTTTCTTGAGGGCAGCTATTAATTTTACAGTATCGGCCTGTTCCGAAAACCATTCCTGCAAAGCCATTAAAGCCAGAAATGCCAATGCCAGTCCGGTAATGACCATGGCCATGCTCGGTGTTCGGAAATTATTGTAGTAGGGAAGATGATCGAATAAAAAGTAATTGAAGCCTTTAAAATGATCGCCCCACGACAACAAGAGACCCAGCAAAGCAAGGGCGGTGGCTACCCATTTAAAAGGACTTCTAACTACTAAAATCCCCAGTACAAACAGTAAAACCAGAATGGCTCCAAAATAATTTGGTCCCGCCAGACCGGGTTGTGGACCCCAGTATGAAGGGGCATTTTTTGCAAAGTTGGCAGCATTTTCTTCTCCGGCGAGTTGGCTCATTACTTCATAGGTTTTCGAGCCGGTACCTACATCGGTGCGACTTCCACCCCCGTATAAATTCGGAACCAATAAGGTAAAGCTTTCACCTATGGCCTGACTCCAGCGAAAGGCATAATCCTTATCCAGTCCGCCATTTGTTTTCTTTTCCTTTTTATCCAGCGTCAGTTCACTTTGACCACCCCGCATGGTGAGTTTGGCATACTCCTTACTAACCAGTACCTGATCGAGGGAAGGACCCACCGATAGAATACCAGCTAAAAGCATCAGGGCAGAAGAGATCACAAAGGATTTTATTTTTTTCTCCCGGAACGCTTCTATGGCATAGCCGAGTACAAAAGCCGGAAGAATAAAAACAATCAGGTAATAGTCGACCTGAATCATGCTATTGGAGATCAGAAGGGATAGCGCGAGTAAACTGGTACCGGCACCCACCAGATAACGGCCACGATACAGCCAGTGCATACCGGCTAAAACCAGGGGCAGGTAGGCGATACTGAACATTTTGGTATTATGTCCCACGGTAATAATCTGCAGATTGTAGGCAGCAAAGGCATAGGCTATGGCTCCTGTCATGGCAATCCATTTATTCACCCGCCAACTCATCATCAGCAGATAAAAACAGGCCATAGCGATAAAAAAGAAGAAAGCAGGTTTGGGTAAAAAATCCACAATGATTTCCTGTAGCGAGTACACATAATTCTTTCCTTTCATGTAGGTAGTGTAGGTGGGCATCCCTCCGAACATAGAATTGGTCCACATCGGATTTTCACCTGTTTTTTCATACCATGTTCTGGCTTCCTGGCTCATGGCCATCCAGCTCACGGTATCGTGTACCTTCAATTCTTTGCCCTGTAGTGCCGGTAAACTATAAATCAGACTAATAACCAGAAAAAGAACAATGGCACCGGCGTTCAGAAGGGCCGACTTTTTAAACGATTCGTTCATACTGCTTTTTTGAGGGCATAAAAATAAGCGATTCCCATTGGCGGCCAAGTGTTTGGAAAGCAAATTCTGGTTGTGAGGGTTTGATATTCCTGTACTTCCTGTTACCTTTATAGCGGTATGGAAAACCAGTTGTCCTTATTTGAACAAATGCAACGGCTGCAGGAGGACCAGCGTAAGGTGGAGGTT